>NZ_JAGGDL010000027.1:0-50709 GCF_017653575.1 Pseudoalteromonas sp. K222D | reverse complement strand
GTTACCAACAAGGCGTCATGAGCGCAGCTTTCCACGATGTGTGAAAAAGAAACCATCTAAATATCCCTATAAAAAAAAGCCAGTCAGTGTTAACTGACTGGCATTAGGCAGTGGCGCTATTGTTAATATTTCATCAGCCTCGTCTATTTTACCTAACAATGGCACAGGTGCGTATGCTGCAAGTAAATATGCAGTAAGAGGGTTAACTCGCACCGCAGCGCTTGAGCTAGGCCCGTTTGGTATACGTGTAAATAGTGTGCATCCTGGTGCTGTAAATACCCCCATGACTAACCCACAGGGGCTAAGTAGCGAAGAGCTGAACCCACACTATAAATTTATTCCACAGCAACGTGGTTGTCAGCCTGAAGAAGTAGCCAATATGGTTAACTTTTTAGTCTCGGATCAGGCATCTTACTGTAATGGCACCGAAATGGTGGTAGATGGCGGCCTAACGGCTGGTCAATATTATTATGGTGTACCTGGCGCGCCAGCACAGTAATAGCGACCTTCAACGCGCATTAAGGCTCTCAGTGCATGAACAAAAAAACCAGCCAGCAGTGAATAACTGTTGGCTGGTTTTTTATGTTTAACTCAAGATGAGTTTTAAGGCGCTAAAGCTGCAAACCGCGCTTGATGGTAATCGGCATCACCAAGGCACATTTGTGCTACGCGAATGCGCTTTAGGTAAAGACCAATGTCTAGCTCATCAGTAACCCCAATGCCGCCATGCATTTGCACCGCTTCACCGCTGATTAAATCGGCTACTTTTGATAGTTTCCATTTAGCTAAACTAGCGCTTGAGGCTAAATTTGCGTCAGCCTTATCTGCATCCGAAAGTGCGGCTATAACACAAGATTGAGCTAATTCTAATTCTACATAACAGCGTGCCGCACGATGTTGTAATGCCTGAAAAGTACCAATTTTTACACCAAATTGTTCACGTACCTTTAAGTATTCTATAGTCATATCAAACAGCGCTTTAATAGCACCAAGCATTTCAGCACTTAAACATAAACGACCTAAATCGAGTGCTTGTTGCAGTGCTTTTAAGCTATTGCCAGCATCGCCTAATAAGGCTTCTGCGGGTAGTTTTAAGTCATTAAAAGTAAGCTCGGCGTAATTGCGTGCATCGATAAGGTTAAGGCGCTTAACCTTTACTTGCTCACTAAATGGCACAATAAACATACTACAGCCAGCGTTATGCTGCGCCGCAACTATCCAACCATCGGGGCTGACACCATCAATAACCATGGTTTTTTTACCATTTAACACAAAGCCATCTACCGCTGTTGTTGCCGTTGTTTGCATGCTGTCGGGATCGTGTCTTGCGTGTTCGTCAATTGCTAAGGCTAAGCGTTTTTCACCACTTATTATTGCTGTTAACCAGGTTTGTTGCTCTGCGTTGGCAAGTTGTTGTAATAACGAACCACACAGGGTTACTGACGATAACATTGGCGAAGCACTCAGGTGTTTACCCATAGCTTCAAATATTGCGCCCATTCCTTTATAACCAAAATCTAGGCCACCCAGATCTTCGGGAAAAGTAATTGCTCCCCAACCAAGTTCCAGCATTTGTTGCCAAATTTTTTCATCAAAATTAACTGCGGTTGGCTTATCGCGTAATGCGCGCTGCGCTGCGACAGGGCTTTGCGCACTTAAAAACTCTTCGGCTGTATCTGCCAACATGCGATCGTCTTCGCTATATACCATACTCATCAGCTTACTCCTTTATTTTCAGGTAACTGCAATACACGCTTTGCTATCACGTTCAGCTGAACTTCTGACGAGCCGCCAGCTATGGTTTGCGAAAAACTATTTAGCCAAGCGCGAGTAACGGCTTGCTCTTGCTCGCTAAAGCTATCATCTTCCCAACCTAAACCGCGGTAACCCATCGCATCGAGTAATAATTCAAATTTAATTTTTTCTTGTTCGGTATGCACTAACTTCATAATCGACATTAAACCAAAACAGCTTTGCCCCGCTTGCATTTCTGCACCTAAGCGTTGCACCGTTAAGTTATATGCCTGCTCTTCCATATTGGCTGCAACCGCCTTATTTACAAGCGCGGCTTCACTAGCGCTGTGCGGCGCAGGCATGTAATCGCTCATTAGTGACATTAAGTCAAAGTGCGTGGGTAATTGAAACTCACCAAACTTAGACATTGCACTGCGTTCGTGTTGCAGCAATTCTTTAGCTAATTTCCAGCCGCCATTAAGCTCACCTATAAGGTTTTCTTTAGGCACGGCTACATTATCGAAAAACACTTCACAAAAAGAAGATTTACCGCTAATTAAATCAATAGGCTTAGCTTGCACACCTTGGCTGTGCATATCGAGGAGTAATAAACTTATGCCTTGGTGTTTAGGGGCTTTAGCATCGGTGCGTACTAATGCGTACATCCAATCGGATTTGTCACCATAAGAAGTCCAAATTTTACTACCATTAACTAAGTAATGATCGCCTTGATCAACCGCGCTGGTGCGAATACTGGCCAAGTCAGATCCGGCATTTGGCTCACTAAATCCTTGGCACCAACGCACTTCACCGCGGGTCATTGGTGTTAAAAACTGTTGTTTTTGCAGCTCAGTTCCGTGCTCTAACAGCACAGGACCTAACATCCAAATACCTAAATTAATTTGTGGCGGACGACACTTTAAGCGGCGCATTTCACTTTCTAAAACGCTGTTTTGTTGCGCGGTTAAACCACCACCACCGTACTGCGTTGGCCAACTAGGGCAAAACCAATGTTTATCGCGCATAGTTTCAAACCACTGGCGTTGATCATCAAAAGTGAAGTTAACTTCACTCCCGCCCCAAATGAGCTCGCCATCAGGCGTTGGTGTGCGCAGCGACATAGGGCAATTTGCCTCTAGCCAAGTGCGGACCTGCTGGCGAAATTCAGTTAACTCATTCATGCTGTTATCTCCTATTAGCGTACTGCACGTGGCATACCAATACCAAATTGGGCTATTAGTTCTCGTTGTAACTCATTCGTGCCACCACCAAAGGTTAAGGTAACCGAGGCACGCACTTCGTATTCCAGCTCACCCATTAAAAATGACGCGGCAGAATCATCACGAACCATGCCATTCATTCCCACAATATCAATCAGCTTACGCAGTATTTCAATTGAGCATTCTGAGCCATATACTTTAGTGATTGACGCCAGAGCAATATCCATATGGCCTTTTTCTAAATCGGCGGCGATGCGAAAGTTAATTAAGCGCATGGCTTCTAACTTAGCGTAACATTCAGCTAACGCTGCGCGCACCCACGGATTATTAGCAGCAGACTTGCCTTGCTCATCCGCGGTGTTAGCCCACAAATACACTCGGCGAAATAAGCCAACCAATTTATCTGACCACGAACCTAAACCTAAACGTTCATGGTTAAGTTGCGAAGTAATTAAACGCCAACCACCATTTAATTCACCCACCAGCATTTCTTGAGGTACTTTTACGTTGTCGTAATAAGTAGCCGCAGTTGGGTTTGAACACGTTGGAATAACTGTGCTGCTAAAGCCATCACTTTGGGTATCTAAAATCATAATAGAAATCCCCTTGTGACGCGCCAGCTCTTGATCGGTACGTGCTGCTAACCAAATATAGTCGGCCGACTCAGCGCCAGAGGTCCATAGCTTATTGCCATTAACAATAAAATTGTCGCCCTCTAAGCTAGCTTTAGTTTTTAAAGTGGCTAGATCAGAGCCCGCATTTGGCTCTGAATAACCAATGGCAAAATGAATTTCGCCATTGGCAATACCCGGTAAAAACTTTTCTTTTTGTAACTCAGTACCGTATTCCATTAACGCAGGACCTACAGTGCTAATAGTAACAAATGGTAGGGGCGCGCCTGCAATATTGGCTTCTTCAAAAAAGATTAACTGTTCGGTGGCTTGATAACCTTGGCCACCGTGCTCTTTTGGCCAACCAACAGCTAACCAGCCGTCTTTACCCATTTGACGTACAACCTTACGGAAGTCTTCGCCGCCTTCACTGCCTCTTAGCTTTTGACGCAGTTCGGGAGTCATTAATTGAGAAAAATAATCACGTACTTCTAGGCGTAACGCCCTTTGTTCTGGTGTTAAATCAATGAACATTTTGCACTCCTACTCTGCGCCTAAAATTAAGCCGCTGGTTGGTACACCAGTGCCCGCTGTAACGAGTACATTTTCAACATTATCAACTTGGTTTACTGCTGTACCACGCACTTGTCGTACTGCTTCGGCCACGCCATTCATACCATGGATATAGGCTTCACCTAATTGTCCTCCATGGGTATTAATAGGTAACTTACCACCACGCTGATGATGACCTGCGCGAATAAACTCCTTTGCTTTACCACGTTCTACAAACCCAAACTCTTCAAGTTGTGGCAATACAAAAGGGGTAAAGTGATCGTAAATAATCGCAGTTTGAAAATCATCTGGCCCTAGGCCTGATTGTGCATAAAGCTCTTTTGCTACTATGCCCATTTCGGGTAAACCGGTAATGTCGTCGCGATAATACGAGGTCATACTTTGCTGGCCTTCGGCAATACCTTGCGAACCAGCTTTAATTACTACAGGTTTATTTTTTAGCGTTTTTGCACGCTCAACACTGGTAATAATCATTGCTACCGCACCATCAGATTCTTGACAACAATCAAGTAAATGTAGCGGCTCACAAATCCACTTAGACGCTTGGTGATCGGCCAAAGTAATTGGTTTTTCGTAAAAGAATGCCGCAGGGTTAGTTGCTGCAAAGTCACGTGCGGCAACCGCAACAAGACCAAAATCTTCTGATGTAGCGCCATACTCATGCATATAACGCTGTGCAAACATACCCACCCAACTTGCAGGAGTATGAAAACCATGAGGCATGTAATAACCGTAATTCACATTTTCAAAAATAGGGGTTGATGAAAAACCATAATCGCCAGTACCAAAACGATACCAAGAACGCTCGTTCATCGCCCGATATACCACTACGGTTTTAGCCACGCCACTGGCCACAGCCATTGCTGCATGCACTATAGGTGCACATGCTGCGCCGCCGCCATGAGGTATTTGTGAAAAAAACTTAACTTCTTTACAACCGAGTAAACGCGCAATTTCGTACTCTGGTACTTTATCAACTGAATAACTACTAAAGCCATCCACTTCACTGGGATCAATTCCCGCATCTTTTAAAGCTGCTAATGTTGCCTCCATGGCTAAACGTAATTCAGTACGCCCTGAATTTTTAGAAAACTCTGTGGCACCCAGACCTACAATGGCAGCTTTACCACTAATTGACTCACTCATCTTGTCTCTCCTAAATTTTATGGCAATACCAATTGCACGGTACCTGTAACATGCATGCCGTATTTATTTTTGCCGGCTAAACCTACATCCACAGTGCGGGTTGTGGCATCGGTTGCGGTTACTTCGCCCATAAAGGTCATAACATCGCCAGGGTAATTAGGCATACCTAATTTAATATCAATATTTTTTAAACGACTTTGTGGGCCGCTCCAGCCTTCTACATAGCTTTGCACTAAGCCATTAGTGGTTAAAATATTCATAAAAATATGCGGTGAGCCCAGCGCAATAGCGGCATCTTTATCGTGATGGCCTGGAAAAAAATCACGCGTTGCTAAAGCTCCATTAGAGATAAGTGCCACGGTAATTGGAATCGCTTTTTCAGGTAGCTTGTCACCTACGTTTATGTCGTTAAATTGCATTGTTTTCATCAAGGTCATATTTCCACCCCAGCTTATTATTTTCGGTTAAGGCATCGCCAAGTTTTGCCAATAATGCGGGACTCCCGCCTAAATTTAGGCTAATAGCCCGGCTCCAATAGAGGTATCGGTAGATAACGTAACTAACATCCACACCAAAACCGCCATGCACATGTTGCGCTTTGTGGCCAATAGAATGACCCGCTTCGCAGGCGTGCCACGCTGTTGCTAACGCTTCGTGATCGCAGCCTAAGTTGTTATCAAGGCGATAACACAACTGCCATACATTGCTGCGTAATGCCTCAAGGGCAATTTTGGTATCGGCCATGGTCATTTGTACTGCTTGAAAGGTGCCTATAGCGCGACCAAACTGTTGGCGTTCACTAATATATTCAACGGTTTTTTTAATTTGCGCTTCACTAACACCTAACTGTAACGATGCTAAAGAGGCGAATATTCTTGGCACTAACCAGTCATTAGCTTTGCTATCGAGTAACGCCGCATTACTTACAAGCAGGTTATTTAGTTGTAAGTCTGCAACTTCTTCGCCTTGGGTCATCTGTCCTTTAACTAAGGTTAAACCTGGCGCTGTTGTTGCCACTAGTGCCCAGCGTGTTTGCTCATCAAGGGTCAGTGGCAGTACAACAAAGTCAGCGAGCCCTGCAACTGCAACCGACTGCACTAAGCCATTAATGCTTAAGCCGTCATCCGTTTTTTCTACGTTGAGCGTCGCTTCACTGTGGGTATTTACTAAGTTAAATGCCAGCGTTAATAGGTTTGTGCCTTCAGCCGCTGCTTGTGCAGCAGTTTGTAGTTCTGTACCCGCAAACTTTGCAATAGCAGTGGCCACCAGCTGATGACGCCATAAAGGAACTTGCCCTAACGCCCCGCCTTGCGCCTGTAATACTAAGCTCAGCTCGGTCATACCCAAGTCAATGCCACCAGTTGCTTCGGGAATAATTACCCCGTGCAGCCCGGTTTCTATACACGAGTTCCATAACTGCGTCATGGTGCCTTGGCCAGCTTCGTCATAGTCACGAAGAAAGTCATCGGTACAGGTATCGGTAAATAAGCTATTGGCCATTTCTGCAATGGCTGATTGCTCTTCGCTTAAGTTAAAATCCATTACGACTCCTTAGTTGGAACAAGTCTAAATTGTGGCAAGGTCAGCTCACCATCAAATGTGTGATATTCGACTTGCACTTTTTGGCCAATTTTAGGGGCTACACCTTCTTCAACTTCGATTAAGCCTGCTGGAATACGTACGCCTTCCTCAAGCTCAATCAAACCAATAGGATTTGGGCTATCAAATGGGGCTACATGTGGATAGTGCATTATCACAAATGAATACAGTTCCCCCTTACCACTAGCTACTTGGTAATCAAGTTCAAACGAATGGCAATGCATGCAAACAGGTGCTGGTGGGTGTTGTAATTTATCACAGCTTATACAGTGTTGAATGCGCAGCTCTTGCTCGCCAAACCCTTCCCAAAAGAAGCGGTTATCGTCGCTGATCCCAGGCTTAGGACGTTTTCTGGCCGGAGCCTCTTTAGCGGGTGCTGTTTGCTCAGGTTTGTGCGCAGGTTTAAACTTAATGACTCTAAACATCATGTCGCCCACTTTTTCGTCGGCTTCACCATTGGTTTTTTCTGAGAAATAAGTCATTTTTAGCGTGACAAAAAAGCCGGTGCCTAGTGCGGTGGTTTTTTCTTCACTGATGCTATCGAGTACTGTGGTGTAATAAAGCTTTTCACCCATAGTAATGTAGCGATCAAACGTTAGGTTAGAATTAACGGCCACTACCGCTGGGTAGCCATTTTTTTCAAGTATTTCGAGCACGCCATACGGGTTTTCGGTAGTTGAACCTGGTGCTAAAATTTTGTCACCAAAGCCTGCTAAACACCAACTTTGTAGCATCGCTGGTGGTGCTACTAGTTGCCCATACTCGGTTGTTGCCGCGTAGTCTGCATCGGTGTAAAGTGGGTTTTCTACCCCCATAATTTCACACCACTGACGTACCATAGCTTCATTAACCTTGTCCCACGCATAGATACGACCATATTGTCGCCCTATCATCGCTTCTATTTCTGCAAACCATTCATATTTAGCCAATGTTCGTCTCCTGCATTTATCAAGATAAATTCTAAAAATTAAAATTAAAATTATTAATTATTTAGTTAGTTTCGCTAGCACTAAGAAAAGCGGGCATTTCACCGCCGCCATTTAGCAGTAAATTACAGCCACTTGCATAACTTGCTTCTGCTGAAGCTAAAAACAAACAAGCGTTAGCAATATCATCTGGTTGCGCCATACGCCCTGCTGGAATTGTTGCGCTTACTGCGGCAATTCCTGCCTCGTCACCGTAATGTAGGTGTGAGTTTTCGGTATGGACTAATCCTGGGCTTACCGCCACAACACGCACTTTAGGTGCCCACTCTACTGCAAGTGATTTTACTAAAGATAAAATACCCGCTTTAGCAGCGCCATAAGCCGCCGTACCTGGTGAAGCACGCATGGCACTAATACTGCCTATAAAAATAATGCAGCCACTGTTATTTGCTTGCATAATTTCGTTTGCTTGCTGTGCTACGTTTAACGGTGCAATTAAATTAAGCTTAAGAATAGCCTCATGAAAACGAGGAGATGCTTTGTCTGCCAAAGCAAACGGACTGCCACCGGCATTATTAATGAGTACATCAAGCGTGCCATATTCTTTTACTATGGTGCTAAACATGGCCGCGGTGCTATCAATGTCTTTCACATCTGCTTGAATAAAGTGTGCCTGACGAGTTTTTCCATCAAGGATTACCTGTGGTAGCTGCTCTACTTGTTGACGACCACACACGACTACTTTAGCGCCTGCCGACAAGAAACCTTGTGCTATACCAAGGCCAATGCCTTTAGTACCGCCGGTTATGAGTACCACTTTATCTTTATAGTTTTTACTCGCATGCATAATTAAGCCTTGTCATAAAATAATTCCATAAAAACAGTGTACAGGCAGTATTAGATAAGCCTCTTCGTCTAAATGGACGATGCTGTGTTTAGCGACAACAAGTGACAATAACAACATAGAAATTTTACTGTGCGTTGCCTAGCAATGTTTTGGAGTAATGAATGACGGATACAAACGAGCCTAGCGTTTTACTAAGTTTCCCTGAGCCTGGTGTGGCCGAGTTAACGTTAAACCGACCCAGTGCCACCAATGCATTAAGCTTAGAGCTGCAAACATTACTATCTAAGTACTTTACTGAGCTGGCAGACAATAAAGACATTCGCTGTATTTTATTAACCGGTGGCGACAAAGTATTTGCTGCAGGTGGCGACATTACTAGCTTAATAGATGCAGACCCAATTGAGATTTACCAGCGTCATACAGAGCGATTATGGGCACCTATTGAGCAATGCCCAATACCTGTAGTTGCTGCAGTAAATGGCTACGCGTATGGCGGTGGCTGTGAACTGGCCATGTTAGCTGACATTATTATTGCCGGTAAAGGCGCAAGTTTTTGTCAGCCCGAAATAGCCATAGGCATTATGCCGGGTATTGGTGGCACGCAGCGTTTAGTACGTGCAGTAGGTAAAGCCAAAGCAATGCAAATGGCGCTTACAGGCAAGCCTATTAGTGCTTACGATGCTTGGGTAGGCGGACTGGTAAGTGAGCTGTGCGAAGATGAAGATGTATATAAACAGGCACTAGCAAATTGTCGTCGTATAGCACGTATGCCTCCGCTAGCGGCAGAGCAAATAAAAGAAGTTATTTTAGCAGGAATGGACGCTCCACTTGCCAGTGCTATGGCGCTGGAGCGCAAAGCAAATGCGTTATTATTTGCATCAAAAGATCAACGTGAAGGCATGGAAGCGTTTTTACAAAAACGCCACCCTGTATTTAGCGGAAAGTAAGGTTACTAGTTTTTTATTACCCATTTATTTAAATTAATTAACACTCCCCTTTGTTAATTTTAGCCAGCATTTAGCTGGCTTTTTTTTGCCTACTGTTTTTACTTTAAGGTAAGGCAGGAATCGTTTTGTAATATAGTTTACAAGCTATTTCTGTCGTCGTAGCCCAGCGCAGCGACACTATTTAAAAACAATCTGACTAACTCTGTTTGTCTGCGTACACCGGTTTTAGAAAATATAGAACGTAAGTGAGCACGCGCTGTATTACGGCGAATATTCAGCTCTTCAGCAGCTTCTTCTAACGATAAACCATTAGTTAACTGCAGTGATAACGCCGTTTCTGCCGGCGTTAAACCAAATAGCTTTTTCGATATTTCAATACTGGTGGTCGATTTACCCACCGCATCGCGAATGTAAATTACAGCCTTGTTTTGCCCTTTACCTTCAGCCCAACCTAATGATGGAATAACTTCAATTACTACACCAAGAGCAATTTCGCCTGATGGGCGAGTAATCGACATTGCCTCTGGCATAGTTTGCTTGCCATCAGCATTAGCAAACGTTGCTTTAATTAAGCGTTTTAACTCGCGATTATCACTGTTATCTTGCGCGGTTAGTTTACCGCCAATTATTTTAAGCCCGTCTTCGGCATCGAGTATATGGCTAGCAAATACGTTTTTATCGAGTACTTTGCCATGCTCATCAATAGTAATAGTAGCAATAGACAAACGACCAATAGCACGAGAATATAGCGAGCCCAAAGAGGCACTACTATTGAGTTGTAAAAAGGTGGTAATTGCGCGTCTAAAATGCGGGATAAGTAACTCTACAAACGCTTTATCAGCTGGAGAAAAATCTTCTTGTGCATCGGTTCGCGTAACCCTAAACCTTAAATGACCAACATTAGGGGTGCTAATATCGGCAGTTAGTACATGGTAAATGTTATTTTTTTCGCACCAGTGTTCTCTATATGATGAATTTTTCCATTCATTTTCATCCATAAAATCCGCAACAGTTAACACTGTATCAAGTGGTTGTTCAGCAAAAGGGGTCAATTTATATTGATAGGGTAAATGCTGAACGGTGTCCCCGTCTTCTAAACCTTCACCTACTGCGATCATTAATCCTAAATCGTCTTCCTCGGGAACTTTTAATATTAAGGTGACATAGTTTGCTTGAAGTATGCTTTGGATTAGCTTAAGAGGGATATTCCAACTTGAAGAACTGGTATCTGCCGACGCTTCGTATAATGCATTTATTAATTCATTATATGCATCGAGACTTATATCTAATTGTGCCATTTTTCAACCTATAGTTATTTTTTTTGATTAAAATTTGAAAATAAAACAAAAAAATAAGCATGCTATATTATTAATTTATACTGCTATTTAATATTTCACTTACTCCACTATCACCGTTATTAGCAAGGTTTGCAAGTGACTCCTTGATTATCATTTAGTCTAACTAAAGTAATATTAATCTATTTTAACGATTAAGTTTATTGTATGAAAATTATGATGAATGGTGAAATGAGGCTATTGAGTGTTGCAGCACATATTATGTTGCAACACTCAATAACAGTACTCTGTTATGCGTTTGGATAATCGGTGTAGCCTGCCGCACCAGGGGTATAAAGAGTTTCACGTTTAAACTTTGCCAGTGGTAATTGCGCTGCAAAGCGTGTTACTAAATCAGGGTTAGCAACATAGTGACGAGCAAATGAAACCGCTTCGGCTTGATTTGAAGTAACGGCCTCAGCAGCAGACTCGCCATCAAAACCATCATTAATAATAAGAGCGCCTTTAAATGCTTCTCTGCCCATTTTAAAGGCGTCAATATCGGCTGTCGGCGCACGCATAATATGCAAATAAGCAAGATCTAAATCGGCCACCGCATGCAGCAAGGCCAAATGACTTTCTGCTGGGTTTTCATCTTTGGTATCGTTAAAGCGGTTTCCCGGATTCATCCGCAAACCAACTCGCCCTGCGCCAAATACCGTTGCCATAGCTCGTATACATTCACTGGCAAATTTAGCGCGGGCTTGAGCGCTACCACCAAATTCGTCGTTGCGTTGGTTTGAATCAGAACACAAAAACTGCATAGGTAAATAGCCACTGGTGCAATGCAGTTCAACACCATCAAAACCAGCTTCTTTTGCATTTTCGGCAGCTTGACGATGCTCATCTATTACTTGCCACACTTGCTCTGTGGTTAAGGCCTCAGGCATATCAAATGGCTGCATACCCGCACTGTCGGTATATACTTCGCCACGGGCTTTTATTGCTGAAGGAGCAACAGTAGCTACATCACTACCTTTAATATGATGCGAGCCTATACGCCCTGCATGCATAATTTGCAGCACTATTTTACCGCCCGCCTGATGCACTGCATCGGTTACTTCGCGCCATGCTTGAATTTGCTTTGGCGTTTGTATTCCCGGTTGACGATTATATGCTTGCCCTGTGATAACAGGCCACGAGCCTTCAGCTACAATCAGCCCAGCACTTGCTCGCTGTGCATAATAGTCACGCATTATGCTATTAGGTGTGCCATCTGCATCAGCGCGATTACGCGTCATTGGGGCCATTATTACTCGGTTTGCTATTTCTATATCACCCAATTTGCATGGGGTTAATAGTGGGTTATTTGTGGTCATACAATATCCTTAATCTAAAGCAGTTACCAATACTGCTGCGCGGCCACCATCAACAGGTAAAGAAGCCCCTGTTATATAAGATGCGTCATCGCTGGCTAAAAAGGCAATTGCACTGGCTAACTCATCGGCGCGGCCAACACGGCCCATAGGAATAAGCCTGTTGGTATTATTTAGCATACCTTCGTCACTTAACATACCTGCCGTTGCGGGCGTTTCTACTACTGCGGGTACTACCACATTAACGCGAATATTATGCGCTGCACCTTCTGCCGCAGCCGCACGTGAAAAGTTAACGACTGCTGCTTTAGAAGCGCTATATCCGGCCATCATCGGCGTACCTAATTCACCACAAATAGATGAAATATTAACAATAGCACCGCCTTTTTCTTTCATTAATTGCATTGCCGTTCGGGTACCCCAAAATGTACCATCGACCGAGGTTGTAAAGTTGCTATGCCACTGTTCGGTGCTCATATCTTCAATTGCCCCATACGAAAAGGCCATGGCATTATTAACTAAAATATCGAGGCCACCATATTGCTGCGCCGTTTGCTCAAGCGCTGTAACAAATGCTTGCTCGTTGCTTACATCGGCTTGTACTGCATGGGCGTTACCGCCTTGCTGGCGAATAGTCGCTACTACTTCGTCTAATGGTGCTTTACTGCGACCACAAATAATTACTGTGGCGCCCTCTTGTGCAAGTCGCTGTGCAGTAGCTGCACCAATTCCGCTGCCACCACCTGTTACGAAAGCGACTTTATCTTTAAAACGAGATTGCATGGGAAATTCCTTATATCGGAAAGTACAAACAATGTTGCACTGAGTGAATGAGTGATAACGCGTTGCGTTACTGATATTAGTATTAGGTATTAAGTATATTTGAGCTTAAGTTCACTGGTTAAAGGCACAGCTTGGCAACTTAGCGTTAAGTTATTTGCTAAATCTTTTTCATCGAGCACATCATTATTATTAAGTTTTACTTGCCCTGACACCACTTCACACATGCACGAGGCACACATGCCCTCGCGACAAGAATACGGCAATTCAATACCTATTTTTTCAGCAGCATCGAGCACGGTTTGCCCGCTCTCACAAGCAATAACATAATGTTCGCCATCAAGTTCAAGCTGTATTGTTGCCGCTGGCATATTTGTTTCATCAACAACAAGTTCTGCGTCATTGTCTTGAATCGGTGTTTTTAATGAATTGGCTGGTACCGGTTTTGTTGTAATTTTTGGCACTGCACTAGAAAAGCGTTCAATATGAATACGACTAGCAGGAAATTTAGCGGCCTTAACGGCCAATTCCATTGCATCCATAAATGGCCCTGGGCCACAAATAAAAGCGCGTCCTTGTTGCATGCCATCGGCTAACGAAGTTAATAGCGACAATGAAGGAATGCCTTGTAACGAATCTAATAAATGAATCACTTCAAGACGCTCTGGGTACTGCGCCGATAGTGCCTTAAATATTTGTTGAAATATAACCGAGGCTTCATCGCGATTAGCGTATATAACCCGCACCTTTCCAGTACCATTAATTAACACATGTCGCAAAATAGACAACACAGGAGTAACACCACTGCCTCCTGCGCATAACAGATGATCTTCAGCTAAATCTTTTGGCACAAACAGCCCAGCAGGTTGCATCACTTCTATGTTGCTACCCGCTTTAAGATTATCGCAAATCCAGTTTGAACCTCGCCCGTCTACTACACGCTTAACCGTGACACGTAATCCTGTATCTTGGCTTGGCGTGCTCGACATAGAGTAACAACGCATCAAAAACGCCCCTTCATAAGGGAGTTTAAGGGTCAAAAACTGACCCGGCTGATAGTCAAATTGCTCGGTTAACGATGCTGGTACGTCAAATACAATAGAATTCGCATCAGCGGTTTCTTGTATTACTTCAGCAACAGTTAAATTATGATAACGAGACATAGCGACTCCCTAGCTTATACAAAAGGATCTGAGTTAGGTAAACCTAGCATTACAGTGCCATGTGCACGCATGTAAGTATCTGTATTGTTAGCAATATGACCACGAGACTGATTTATATCGCGAAAAATTCGCTCAATCGGGTTACCTTTATAAGTTCCCGACGCTGCACAAGCGCGCATAATCTCGTTAATTCTTTCACTACACTGTTTAGGTACAGCTGCAGATTGCGCGCGCTGTAGTAAACGGTCATTAACCGGCATCATTTCGCCATTTTGAGTATGCTTAACCACTTCTGAAAAATTACGAAACAACACCAGCTTTAACTGATCGCTAGTCATTATTGCTTCAGTTACTGCCATTTGCGCATTCACGTCTTCTGCTGTTTTACCACCGTGTTTACCCACGTGTTCAGCGCAGCGATGACGAAACTCAGTAACAGCGCCATCCAGTGCGCCAATACACGCGGTAGATACAGCACGCTGAAATATTTGCACAAATGGGATACGGTATAACCAGTTATCATTAATCGCGCGCCCTTTACAAGCTGCATCACTGTAGTCATTTGTTTGATGGGTGCGATACTCAGGAACAAATGCCCCTTCAACCACAATATCGTGACTACCAGAAGCGCGTAGTCCAAGTACATCCCAGTTTTTTACCACTTTAAAATCTGATTTAGGTAATAAAAATGTTCTATGTTCCAGCTCTTTGCTGCCTGGTGATTTAGGTACTAAGCCACCTAAAAATATCCATTCACAGTGCTCTACACCGCTTGAAAAACCCCAACGGCCTGAAAAGTTAAAACCACCTTCCACTTTTTCTACTTTGCCCACTGGCATATAAGTAGAAGCAATTAATATTTCTGGGTTTTCGGCAAGCACTTCTATTTGTGCTCTTTCATCAAACAAGCCGATTTGCCAGTTATGTACGCCAATAACACCATAAATCCAAGCGGTAGACATACAGCCTTGCGCTAGCGTCATTTGAATAATATAAAATACTCTAGGGTCAAGCTCATAGCCGCCCCAACGTTTAGGTTGTAAAACACGGAATAAACCTGCTGCAATCATTTCTTTTATTGTTTCATCAGGTACTTTACCGGCAGTTTCGGCAGCTTGGGCGCGCTCAAGTAAGTTAGGAACCAACTTCTCTGCCACTGCGATGAGACGATTAGCTTCTGGTGTAAGAAAATCATCTGAGATACCTGTAATATCAATTTTATATGGAACACTCATGGTTGTTATCCTTCATAGAATTAGCGCGCAATTGCACTGGTTAAACTCACCAACTTGCTTAACACCAGATTTTCACACTAGCCACTATCTCTCATCGTCAATATGGACTAAGCAAAAAAACTTCGCATTCCATGCAATAATTAACAGCGCTATTAAGCAACTCACATAATAAAGAACAATATTTCCAAACTCAGTAATATCACTTTAAATTCAACAGCTTAACCAAAGAAAGGGGGGTTGGAATATGGGTGTAAAACTCAAGTGAACAAATACGGCAACGGACACTAACTTATATAACGCTTATAAAACAACACCAAAGCAGCAGTTTGTTTACCTCTTATTTACACATAGTCCAAATGCGTGATGCTCAACAGATCACTTATCGCTACTTTCAAACCGCAGTGTAAAAAAAGTACAACAAAATAGCGGTTAGGCATTTCCTCTTTGATAAGCTTTACTCAATGAGGGTTGCAGTAGTTAGTGAATGCCTATCGCTGAAATAAATATAAAAAATCATCGAGGAAGTGTAATGAATTTAAATGACAATAGGTTTGCATCAAATCTCACTATAAAACCGTTAGCGTTTGCTATTGCATGCGCTGTATCTGGTCAGGTATTTGCAGCGCAAGAACCAGAGCAGGCCGAAGCTAAACAGACCGCAGTTAAAGGCATTGAGCGTGTTTCGGTAACAGCCCAAAAACGTATTAGCACATTACAAGAAACGCCTATCGCCATTACCGCTTTTAACGCTGAAGCAATAGAAAACCTGGGTATTGAAGATATCAGTGATGTTAATGCGCAAGCACCCAACGTCAAAATTTTTCCTCCATATGGTAGTACCTTTAACGTTGGCATGGATATTCGCGGCCTAGGGACATCTGAACCTTCATTAGCGATTGACCCTAAAGTAGGTATTTATTTAGATGGCGTTTATTTAGCACGTAACTCTGGGGCTATTTTTAATATCGTCGATTTAGAGCGTATGGAAATACTACGTGGACCTCAAGGTACACTTTGGGGTAAAAATACAACCGGTGGTGCGCTTAACTTAGTCACTAGAAAACCATCAGATGACTTTCAATTTAAGCAAAAGGTTACTGTAGGCAATAACAGCTTACTTAGCTCAACCACATCAATTGATACCGGCGCAATTGGTAATTTTACCGCCAGACTTACGTATATGACCAGTGAGCATGATGGTTGGGCTACCAATACCTTTGCTGGTGCAAAAGAAAAAAACTTAGGTGCAGAAGATGTTGATGCACTGCGTGTTGCACTGCGTTATACCGGTGATGATTTTACCGTTAACTACAGCTATGACAATACTGATGGCAGTTCAGTCGCTATGCCTGTACAAATTAGCAATGTGCGCCCGCAATATACAGATCCAAATGTACCCACTATGGACCTATCTACAGGTAAGCTCTATGCCGGCAACGTATTTGCAATGATGGCCGCCAATGAGAAAGCGCCTGGCCGTCAAACCGAGTTTGAATTAGATCAACATGGCCGTGAGTATGTTGATATTGAAGGACACAACTTAACGTTTGAATGGGATTTTTCTGACAACCATACCTTTAAATCGATTAGCTCATTTCGCAGCTATGACTCAGATTTAAGCGAAGGTTACGATACCGATGGCGGTGCTTATTTTGCTCCAGCTTTAGATTTCAGTACTTCGCCACCAAGTGTTGACACCAGTGACGTGCTTGCTATTCCGGCGTTTCAATATACTAGCGTGAAATCACAAGAGCAAAAATCACAAGAATTTCAACTACTCGGTCAGTTTTTAGAAGGTGATTTAAAGTACGTAGCTGGGTATTATTACTTCAGTGAAGAAGGTGAAGAAAACAACCCGTGGAATATAGGTATTTTTACAGGCCAAGGCGCTAACGTATTATTCACCGGCTCACTACCATGGGGTAGCTTTTATAAAGTAAACGCTAAATCATCGGCGCTTTTTACCAATGTTGATTATAAATTAACGGACGAGTTAAATGTGGTTGCAGGGATACGCTATACAAAAGATACCAAATCTCTGACTAACGTAGCAAAGCATGATGCAATGTTAAGAAACGATTTACACTCTGAAACTGACTGGTCAAAAACAGTGGGATCACTGCTATTTAATTATGTAGTAGATCAAGATTTAACTATGTACGCTAGTATCTCACAAGGGTACGCTGCAGGGGTTTACAACCCAGGTTCTATCGACCGATTTGCTTATCTTAATCCAGCAAATATGGGCGAAGCAAACTATGAAGGAACACTAACACCTGCCGATCCTGAAGATACCACAGCGTATGAGGTCGGTGTTAAAACAATGCTGCTGGATGACCGTTTAATGCTTAATACCGCAGTATTTTTAAATAATAACACTAACCTACAAAAAACCATTTTCGATGGCAGTATTCGTCGTTCACTTAATACTGGTGAGTCGAAAAATAAGGGGATCGAGATTGATGCTAAATTTGCTGCTACCGACAGCCTATTCTTTACCACCAGCCTTGGGTATTTAGATACGAAATACAGTGATATTACATTTACCGACAACACCTCTTATTCGGCATCTGTTGCAATGAATTGGACTATAGCCGAATTAGACTTTGGTAACTTAGCACTCAATACAAACTATGTGATGGTGGATGACTATCAATTTTCTGTATCTGACCCAAGCTTAGTGGGTGATAATTATCAGCTGCTCAATGCACGTCTAACATTGTCAGATATTAAAATCGGTGAGCGTTCAAACCTTAAAGTATCGCTTTGGGGGAAAAATATTACCGATGAAGAGTACATTGTATTTGGTTCAAACTTTAACTTCTTTGATGCGCAGGCATACGGTACGCCAAGAACCTATGGCATAGATGTTAGTTTTGAGTATTAATTAAATAATTATTATAGTGAAAAAAGGCCTTAATATTTATTAAGGCCTTTTTATTTGTGCTGCTATTGTTGCTACGAATACAGCTGTATTTGCACAGTAATGATCGTTGAGATAGGGTTAATACGCATAATTTGGTAGGTAGGATATAAAGTTATATTAATTATAACCTTGCTGTAATTGCGCTTAATTGACCTAGCACAAAGCAGCAAGATTATATGAGGTTCGATTATTTAGGTAGGTTTAACTCGCGCGCTAACTTTTGTGCGGAGATGGTACTGTACTGCAGCTCATCTGCTGCAGAGTTATCTGCAATCCATAACAATACATTACCTATTTCATCCGGTTCGGCTACAGCCTGCTGCAAGCCTTTAATACCCTGATCGCCAATAGTCGCTCTTAGCGTTTCAGTGTTAACAACTCCCGGGTTTACTGTAAAAGCGCGAATACCTTGATGACCATGTTCACGGCAAATAATACCCGACAGTCGCGACACTGCAGCCTTACCTGCACCGTATGCATAACCCCAGCCCCCTTTAGATGCAGGAATAGGCGGATCTTTTTCACCCGCTCCCGAGGTTATATTTATTATACAACCGCTTTGTTGCGCTAACATACTTGGTAAAACAGCTTGTGCTATTTGCACTGGCGCGCCTATGTAACCTCTAGCAACTTTTTCAAGCGTTTGCTGCGTTACATCTAGTAAAGAAGCATTAAGGCCAGCCCCCTGATAAATAGCATTATTAACAACCACGTCAATTTTACCAAAGTGTTCAAACACCTGCTTTAGAGCACTAGCAACGGAGTTAAAATCAAGTAAATCCATTTTTAGCGCAATGACCTCACAACCTAATTGCTCCATCATTTGGGCTGTTTGTTTTAAACTCCCTTGCGTACTTTGCTGCGCTACCTCGCTATCTAATTCACGAGCTGTTATTGCTACTCGATAGCCTGCTTTTGCAAATGCGATGGCTGTTGCACGACCAATACCTCTACTTGCACCTGAAATAAACGCTACTTTTGACACAAATTATCTCCTATTTTTTATTTAACTTAGCATCAATTTAGCATTGCGGCATAGTTTAAATGGACCAAGGATTTTATTGTTATATGAAAATGCTACATAACTGATTACACAAGTAATAATGTGTGTTCTAAAAGCATCTATTGTTAGATTAAATAAGTGATTTTGTGAGGAGATTTTGTGGTAATAAAGGTTAACGTTAGCTAAAAGCAAAAAACCCAGCAACGTTAGTTACTGGGTTTTAAATTTGGTGCGGATGGGGGGACTTGAACCCCCATGCCCTAAAGCACCACCCCCTCAAGGTGGCGTGTCTACCAATTCCACCACATCCGCATTTTTTAAGCTTGCGCTTAGGTGTTAAACTTTATGATTTATTTGAGGAGTATAAATCGTTTAACGTTTTAGCTTTTACGCTAAATTAATTTGGTACGTCAGAGCGTTGCTCTTTCGAAGATGTAACTGGCACATCTTCTTCAACAGGAATAACTGTTTCTAAAGCTGGTGCTGCTTCAAGGTTTTCCCATTCATCAGTCTTTTTAATATGACTTGCAGTAAGGTTGCCCAGTACTATGCTTAATATAAAAAACACAGAAGCTAAAACTGTCGTTGTTTTAGTCATAAAGTTACCTGCACCTGATGATCCGAAAACAGTTGACGAAGCACCCGCGCCAAATGAAGAACCCATATCGGCACCTTTACCTTGCTGGATTAAAACCATTCCAACAAGCGCTAAAGCTACAACTAAATAAACTACTAGTAAAATTTCGTACATTTATACGGTCCCTTTTGCACTGTTGCAGATAGCAGTAAATGAATCTGCTTTTAAACTTGCGCCACCAATTAGGCCGCCGTCTATATCTGTTTGTGCAAATAATAATTCGCTATTTTTTTCGTTAACGCTACCACCATATAAGATGGTTAGCCCTTGTGCTAAATCGCTGTTTAATGAAGCGATTTTGTCACGGATAAATTTATGAACGCTTTGTGCCTGTTCTGGCGATGCAGTCTTACCTGTGCCTATGGCCCAAACGGGTTCATATGCTATCACAGAATCTTTGAGTGCTGCTACACCTAATTTTTCAATTACTGCATCAATTTGTGCAGCAACTATTTGTTCTGTTTTACCGTTTTCTTGCTCACTTTCGCTCTCTCCAACACATAAAATTGGCGTTAAACCAACTTGTTGTGCGCGAGCAAATTTTGCAGCTACGACATCATTGCTTTCTTTGTATATACTACGGCGCTCTGAGTGACCTACTAATACATATTGGGCGCCCAACTCTTTAATAAGTTGTGCATCAACTTCACCGGTAAATGCACCGGGGGTATTTTCTGACACAGTTTGAGTTCCCGTTGAAACACCGCTGGCTATCATTGCTGACACTAACGGAAACGGAGGAAATAAAACAATGTCTATCTCGTTTGATTTAACATTGTTAATAGCATCAGACATTTGTTTAACCAGCTCTAAAGAGCCATTCATTTTCCAATTGCCTGCGACCATCGCCTTGCGTGCTGCCATTTTTCCACTCCACATGAGAAAGCGGTCGAGATATTAACTCGACTCGCCCAAAGTTACAAGAGGTTATTGTTATCAATCAGTTTGTTTGCTCATAGATTCAACAACCGCGGCTATTTTTTCTGCGCTGTCGATTACTAACTTCTCTTGTTCGGCCTCAACCATAACACGTACAACAGGTTCAGTGCCTGATTTACGTAGTAACACACGCCCCTTTTCACCTAAAGTTTGCTCAACCTCTGCTACTGCAGCTAATACTGCAGGCGCTTTTGTCGGATCTGTACCTGGGGTGTAACGTACGTTAATCATTTTCATTGGGTACTTAGTAAAACCAGTACCTAAGTCTTGTAATGTTTTATTTTGCGCAACCATAGCAGCTAGTACTTGCAAGCTTGAAATAATGCCATCGCCGGTGCTAATTAAATCAAGGTTTAATACATGGCCCGAACTTTCGCCGCCAATAGTCCAGCCTTTTTGTTGTAGCAATTCCATTACATAACGGTCGCCTACTTTACTGCGTGCAAATTCAATACCTTTGGCTTTCAATGCATTCTCAAGGCCCATGTTTGACATAACAGTGCCAACAACACCACCACCTAAATTATCATCTTGCGCTGCTTGGCAGGCAATAATATACACTAAGTCATCACCATCAAACACACGACCATTATGATCAACCATCATTACACGGTCGCCATCGCCATCATAGGCAATGCCCACGTCTGCATTATGTTCAAGCACTTTACGTTTTAGGGTATCTACGTGAGTAGCGCCGCATTCATGGTTAATATTTACACCATTGGGCTCACACGCATGCGTGATTATATTTGCACCTAGTTCGCGCATTACTGATGGGGCAATATGGTAAGTTGCGCCATTGGCACAATCGAGTACAATTTTTAATCCTTCAAGCGACAAGCTTTGTGGAAATTGGCTTTTACAAAATTCGATATAACGACCATCAGCGCTAGTTAAGCGACTCGCTTTACCTAGTTTATCTGACTCAACACAAGTCATTGGTTCATCAAGCATGGCTTCAATTTCAAGCTCTACTTTGTCATCAAGCTTTAAACCGCGACAGTTAAAAAACTTTATGCCGTTATCGTAATACGGGTTGTGCGATGCACTAATTACTATGCCGGCTTCGGCTCTAAATGTTTGTGCTAAATAAGCAATCGCAGGGGTTGGCATAGGGCCCAGTAATACAACATCAATTCCTGCTGCAATTAACCCTGCTTGTAATGCGGTTTCTAACATATAGCCTGAAATGCGGGTATCTTTACCTATCATCACTTTTTTAGTGCCGTTTTCTGATAGGACACGGCCCGCAGCCCAACCTAGTTTCATTGCAAACTCAGGATTTATAGGATGCTCACCCACGAGCCCGCGTACACCATCGGTGCCAAAATATTTTCTTTCTTTCATTTAAAGTACTCCTTGTTTGCAGGCTTGTAGTACGTTAAGTACATCTGCGGTTTCTTTTACGTCGTGTACACGAATAATATGCGCACCATTTTGTGCTGCGATTAATGCGCCCGCTAAACTGCCGGCCAATCGCTCATTTGTATTTCTATTTAATAAGTTGCCAATCATCGACTTACGCGATAATCCCGCTAATAACGGTAAACCAAACTGATTAAAGTCATTAAACTGCGCCAGTAGTTGGTAATTGTGGCTGAGTGTTTTACCAAAACCAAAGCCAGGATCAAGAATAAGTTGTGTTTGCTTAATCCCCGCTGTTTTACACGCAGCAATACGCTGACTAAAAAACTGTTTTATATCTGTAAATAAATCATCATAGTGCGGCGCTGCCTGCATGCTGCGAGGTTGGCCTTGCATATGCATTAAACACACCGCAACATCAGGAAACTGCGCCACTACGTTCAGTGCGTCGCTTTCTTGTAATGCACGTACGTCATTAACAATATCGGCCCCAGCTAAAATAGCTTGGTGCATTACTTGTGCTTTACTGGTATCAATAGATATAACGCAATCACTGTTTTCACGAATTGCTTTAATCGCTGGTATTACACGTGCTAATTCATCCTCAAGGCTCACATCAGGAGCACCTGGGCGAGTCGACTCTCCGCCAATATCTATAATTTGCGCCCCGTCGTCTAACAATTGCAGCGCACGCTGCAGCGCAATATCAGGGTCTATAAACTTCCCGCCATCTGAAAAAGAATCGGGAGTAACATTAAGTATTCCCATAATTACTGGATTTGCCAAACTTAGTGTACGTTTGCGAGGCAAGTTTAGTAAATTATTCATGATGACCTTTTTTGTTTGAATTAGCTGAAGTTTATTTTATACGTTTGATACAAAAAAGCCCCGAGGTTCGGGGCTTTTAGTTTAGCTATTTTAACGATTATTCAGCTTTGTCATCAAGGTTTGTTTCATCTTTTTTAGCTTCATCAGTTGGTTTTTGATCTTCATCAACTAATTTTTCTGCTGAAACATCTTCTTTAACTGGCTTTTTTTCATGGCGGTCATGCGCATCGCGTGGTTCACGAACTTCTTGGCGCGCCATTAAATCATCAATTTGCTTAGCATCAATCGTTTCGTACTTCATCAGCGCATCTTTCATTGCGTGTAGAATATCGATATTTTCTTTTAATATCGCTTCTGCTCGCTGATAGTTACGATCTGATAATAAGCGTACTTCGCTATCGATAATTTTAGCTGTTTCGTCCGATATACTCATAGAGCGACCACCGCCCATGTACATATCGTTTTGATCTTCTGCGTAAAGTAGTGGTCCAAGTTTTTCACTTAAACCCCAGTGCGTTACCATTTTACGGGCAATATCACTCGCACGTTCAATATCGTTACTAGCACCTGTGGTTACTTTATCTGCACCATAAATAAGTGCTTCTGCGATACGTCCGCCATACAGGCTTGAGATCATCGACTCTAGCAATTCTTTCGAATGGCTTACACGGTCTTGTTCAGGCAAGTACATAGTTACACCTAGCGCACGGCCACGTGGAATTATAGATACTTTATAAACAGGATCATGCTCTGGCACCATACGACCAACAATAGCATGGCCAGCTTCGTGGTACGCTGTCATGGCTTTTTCTTGCTCGCTCATCACCATGGTTTTGCGCTCAGCGCCCATCATGATTTTATCTTTAGCAGCGTCAAACTCAGCCATACTAACAACACGTTTATTACCGCGTGCCGCATAGAGTGCAGCTTCGTTTACTAGGTTTGCTAAATCAGCACCTGAAAAACCCGGTGTACCGCGTGCAATTAAAGCTGCTTCAACGTTGTCGCCTAATGGCACTTTACGCATATGTACTTTAAGTATTTGCTCACGACCACGAATATCAGGTAAGCCAACTTCAACTTGGCGGTCAAAACGACCCGGACGAAGTAAGGCTGGATCTAATACGTCTGGGCGGTTAGTTGCAGCAATAACGATAATACCTTCGTTACCACCAAAACCATCCATTTCTACTAGCATTTGGTTTAGCGTTTGCTCACGTTCGTCGTTACCGCCGCCCATACCAGCACCACGTTTACGACCTACAGCATCTATTTCATCAATAAAGATAATACAGGGTGATGCTTTTTTAGCTTGCTCGAACATATCTCGTACGCGAGATGCGCCCACACCAACAAACATTTCAACAAAGTCCGAACCAGAAATAGTAAAGAACGGCACTTTTGCTTCACCAGCAACGGCTTTAGCAAGTAACGTTTTACCTGTACCAGGAGGACCAACCATCAACACGCCTTTAGGAATGCTGCCACCTAATTTTTGGAATTTTGATGGGTCGCGTAAAAAATCTACCAATTCTGATACATCTTCTTTTGCTTCATCACAGCCAGCAACATCGGCGAAAGTGGTTTTAATTTGATCTTCGCTCATTAAGCGCGCTTTGCTCTTACCAAACGACATTGCGCCTTTACCGCCACCGCCTTGCATTTGACGCATGAAAAATATCCACACACCAATAAGCAGTATCATTGGGAACCAAGAAATAAATATACTTGCTAAAAATGACTGCTCTTCAGGTTTAACCCCTTTCACATTGACGTTACTTTTTAACAAATCATTTAAAATGTCTTTGTCGTAAATAGGCATAATCGTTTGAAAACGTTCGCCACTGGTTTTAGTACCTGTAATTGTGCCACTGGTACTTTCAATTGCCACTTCTTGTATAGAGCCACTGCGGGCATCTTTAACAAATTGACTATAACTTGTTTGACGATCTACTTGATCGCCGCCATTAAAGCTCTGAAATACTGACATCAGCACAACTGCAATAACCAGCCAGAGTATTAGATTTTTTGCCATATCGCTCAAGGGGTTAACCTCTTGTATCCAATTAATTTAAATTCAACTAAACGCCCAACAACTGTACTACAGTTTATATCCAGTCGCTACTATATATACTTCCCGTGAACGGGCGCGCGAGGCATCTGGTTTACGTATCTTCACTGTTTTAAAACTATTACGTACATCTTGCAAGAACTGATCAAAGCCTTCACCTTGGAATACTTTAACAATAAATGCACCATTTTTCTTTAATACTTGATTACACATATCCAGTGCAAGCTCGACCAAATACATGCTACCAGCTTGATCAACCGAATTGTTACCACTCATATTTGGTGCCATGTCAGAGAGTACCACATCAACATTTTTGCCATCAATACGTTTTAACAATGCACTTAACACTGCTTCTTCACGAAAGTCGCCTTGTAAAAAGTCAACACCCGCTAATGAATCCATAGGGAGGATATCGCACGCTATAACTTGTCCTTTATCTCCTACTTTTTCTGCCAAGTATTGTGACCAACTACCCGGTGCAGCCCCTAAATCAACAACAGTCATTGCTGGGCGGAGTAACTTGTCTCTACTTTGGACCTCATCTAATTTAAAAACAGCTCGAGAACGCCAACCTTTTTTTTGCGCCTCTTGAACATATTTATCATCAAAATGTTCTTTCAGCCATCGCTGTGAACTGGCTGACTGTTTTTTATTTGTCATAAATTAACACGCAACTAATTAGTAATATTCTTTAGATGGCGGTAGAATACCCTTAATTCAAGCCATATTCAGCAAAATTTGTATAAACATGACATTATCAAACAAACAAAAGCAGTTTTTAAAAGGTCAGGCACATAGCCTCAAGCCTGTAGTTTTACTAGGTTCTAACGGTTTAACCGAAGGCGTAGTAGTAGAAATTCAAAGCGCATTAGAAATTCACGAATTAATTAAAGTGAAGGTTCCAACTGATGATCGCGAAACTAAAGCGCTCATTTTTGAAGCAATTGTGCGTGAAACTGGTGCAACTAAATTACAATCAATTGGTCACACTATTGTGCTTTACCGCCAAAGTGAAGAGAAAAAAATTAAATTACCGCGTGGCTAAACACCTACTTGTAGGATTTACCCGGTAATATAAAAAAACCAGCACCCGCTGGTTTTTTATTATCTGTCACTTTTAAATTAATGATTAAAATCCATAGTGAGTTCACTGACCCTATATTGCGGTGCATCTTTTGGGGCTTTATCGCGTATTTTATCTAGTATGTAATAGCGCGAAAACTCATTTTCAGACATAGCACTCACCGTGCCTTTTGAAAGCAGTGCCGTAAGTTCAGGCGTGGTATTACTGTGCCCTACAACAATTACAACACCCTGTAATTTTAGTAGTTTACTTTCAAGTGAAGCTAAATCAGCTGCATCATACATTTTTACTGTAGTGCTTAAGTAAGCAGCCATTGGCGCTGCTGTTTGTAATGTACGCTTATAGTTACTACTAAATAGCTGCACGTTTTTATGTTGTTTTATTAACTGTACCATATACTGCGCGCGTTGTGCGCCAAGCACTGTAAGCGACGGGTTTTTACCTGCTTGCTTTTCACTGTGGCGAAATAAATAAATCTTATCTGGGGCGGCAAATACAAATTGGCTATTAAACACCATAACCAGTAACACCAAAATTAAAAGCCTTTTATCTTTAATCATGATTTTTAGCCTCGCTTATATTTAAGCACTCTATTTATAAACTCTGTTGTAAGTTCATTTATCACCCCGGTTTCGGCATTTATTATTAAGCTAAAACCCACATTTAAATGAGGAAAAACCACTAAATCGGTGCGATAGCCTTGCACCCAACCACTATGGTAATAAAGGGTTTCATCATCGTAGTTATATACTCGCCAACCTAGCCCATAAAAAGCCTCACTAAGATGACCTTTCCATACTCGTCGGTATTGCTCTTTTTTGGTATGCGTATAGGGACGTGTTTGTACCGCTAATGCATCGAGCGATAATACATTTGGGTACTGACCTAATTGCGCCTTTAGCCATATTGCCATATCGGCGGCACTGGCATTTATGCCTGCAGCGGGGGCTACTTTATAATAATTTTTTTTCAGCTTAGCGCTATACCAACGTTTTTTCCCTCTTACATGTGGAAATGCGTAGTTTTTATCTTGCACCATAGCGTCGTAGCCTAAACTAGTGTCATGCATTTTTAAGGGCGTAAAAATAGCGTCATTTAGCCACTGAGAGTAACTTTTATGAGTACTCCTTAAAATTACATCGTCAATTAAACTAAACATCACATTTTGATAGCCATAACACTGCCCAGGATCGCATATGGGCGCTACCGTAAGTAGCTTTTCAACAATATCTGGATAACTCATTCGTGATTCAATTAGGTTATCGTAGGCGTTGGGAACTAGGCCACTAGAGTGACTTAAAATATGATAAACCTTTAAATTATCTTTGTAGTCGGTGTTAGCAAATTCAGGAATATAGTCGCTAATAGGCTGGTATAAATCTATTTCCCCTTCACTTGCAAGCTTAGCAGCTAACGATCCTGCAAAGGTTTTAGACACCGATGCTAATCTAAAACGTGTATGTTGATTAACCCTTTGAGAGCTACCCACTTTGGTAAAGCCCATGGTATGAATATAATCACTCGACTGCATATTAACAATCGATAAAGCCGCGCCAGGTATACCTTTTCGTTTAAGCTTTTTTTCTGCGTAACGCCCATATTTTTTTACAAATGCAGGCCAATCTGGATCTACATTTGCAGCAACCTCTGAGTGGGTTATTAAAATACAAAAGGCGAGCAGGTAATAAATCGAGTAATTAAGGTACTTCATCGGTGGCTGTTTTTTCTTTTTTTAATTGCTTCTATGCATATAATATCATGAACTTTTGTCAAGACTAACGTACAATATGTTGATTATTGGCCTTTTACTGAGTGTGAAGTATTTATGCGTTTTTTAGTTGTACCACTTTTTATATTATTTTCATCGGGTTGCGCTATAACCACAACAACAAATCAGCCTGCTGAGCCATTGGCAATGCCCTTAAAGCCAATGTTAAAAAGTCAGACATACCAACTGGAGTATGAGGCACAACACACCTCGCCTAAAGTAAAGTCAGTGCAATTACCAGCTCATAAAGTAATGAAAAACCAAACGGTTAAAATTGTTACCGACAGAGTAAGTGTAACCGACACTTTACTGGCGCAAATAAGCCAAGCGCTCAATGACAAACAACTAAAAGTAACTACTAAAAACGATAGTGATTACACACTTGCTATTCATCAAGTTGATCTGTCGTTTACCGATGATAGTAAATACACGTTAAATCAGCCCAAACAACCTTATGCTCTATACTCTAAAGTTGCACAGCAATTTCCAACCCAGCAGTGTGCAACTATTTTAGCGCAAGTTAGCATGCGCTTAACGCATAAAGCCTCTGGTGATGTTGTTTGGTTTGCAAAATCATCTTTAGATAGCACTAGCTTTCATCGTGAATCACTGATTTATAGCTTTACCGAAGAGCAAAAAATCACTAATGAACTTGAAGTAGTCGCCTTTGTCCACCAGCAAAATACCGAACAAGCACGTTTAGCACGCGCCGAGGCAAATACAAAGGTAGCTATTCCTAAATATAATACAATGAGCAAGCTTAGCACACTGACTAAAGTGCAAGGCCCGTGTACTCGCACAGAAATAAGTGCTTTAGCACCAATGATGCAGTTTTATTTAAGCAGTATATTAATCGACAAAATTAAAGTGATATAAGCGTAAGTTAAACACTACATTTTTTTACAGGTTTAAAGGAACGTTTAACAATATACTACGCTTTATAATCATTACTTATTTAGGTTCCAAGGATGAAGCACTCAATACTTAGCTATTTTTTATGTTACACCTGCTTATTATTTGCCTGTGTATTTAGTGCCCATAGTACTGCCAGTAACCGCTATTATGCTGATAACACCTTGGAGCCTATTCAAGGCTTTGCATGGGACTGGAGCGCCGGTACTGGTTATTATATTGAAGACTCTTACCTTATCGGCATGGACTCTTATGACGATGGTATTGAATTAGATCTCAGCCTTGCGGTTTCTTTTGATAACTTTTATCTCGATTATGACCATAACCAACTCAGCGGCGGCCTTGTTATAGGCTACAGTCTAATTAACAAATATAATTGGGAGCTCGATATAATCGGTGCTAACGCCCAAGCTGGGTTTGGTCAAAAAGGCTTGGGGTTTTATAACAATGGTGTGGTTGAGGAATTACGCGGCATTAAAAAGCGTAAGTATGACTTTAATACAGGCCTTAGATTTACCCACAGATTTGATGGCTCACAGGTTTCTATTGAATTTTTGCATGATATTTCAAACGCCCACAATGGCTGGGTATTTAATTCTTTTTTTAGCAAAATACAACCTTGGCGTAACTGGGAGTTTCGCTCAGGCATAGGCTTTAGTGCCTACTCTGCTGACTTTACTAACTATTATTTTGGTATTGAGCAAAGTGAAGTTACCTTGCTGCGTCCTGCCTATAAAACCAATGCCAGCAGCAGCATTATGCTTGAGTTTCATGCTGAGTACCCGCTTAACCAAGACTGGGTGTTTTTAGCCGGCTGGTTAACGACTTTATTTTCTAAAGAAATTGACGACAGCCCTATTATTTCTCAAGGGTACCAACACAAAGCCAAGCTAGGCGTGCGTTATGTATTTTAGACGCTGGTGTTATTTACTATTAGCTTACCCTGGCAGTTTACTCGCCGAGGTGCCCCAAGAGGTAACCGCACTTAGTGCAATACCTAATACCTGCGTGGCACTACGTGAAGGCCGCCACTGTTATACTGAAGTGGTTTTATCATGGCAGCAGCCCACAATAGGTAACTACTGCTTACGAGACGCTACCTCAAAATATATTATGCAATGTTGGCTTAAGCAGCAACACGGCGTTTTTAATTATGCATTTGACTCTGAGCAGAGCTTATCATTTGAATTATTTGATAGTAATACTGCAAAAGTCATAGCCACCACTGACGTAAAGTTACAGTGGGTTTATCAAAACAGGCAGAAAAAACGCCGTTGGCGATTGTTTTAATAAGGAAGTCTTATGGATAATTACGGTACTATTTTACTCGTTGAAGATGATATTTCTTTGGCACAATGGGTGGCTGAATATTTAACAGAGCAAGGCTATTGTGTACATGTTTGTCATCGCGGTGATGAAGTTGTTGGCCAAGTTAAAACCTTGAAACCGCAGTTAATACTACTTGACATTATGCTTCCTGGGTTAGACGGCATAAGCGTTTGTCGCGAGCTACGTAGCTTTTATCAAGCTCCTATTATTATGCTAACAGCTCGTGATGACGAAATGGATGAAGTGATTGGCTTAGAGGTAGGTGCCAGTGACTACATAATGAAACCGGTACGCCCTCGTGCATTACTAGCAAGAATAAAGTCAGCCCTTAGGCTCACCACCCAAAGCAGCCAATCTCATAAACAGCATAGTATTATTAATGTAGGGGCTTTGAGCATTAATAGTGAGTCGCGAAGCGTTAAACTTAACGATATCGATATAAATATATCTAGCGCTGAGTATTTATTGCTGCATTACTTAGCCAGTAACGCAGGGCAAGTTGTATCACGCGATGCGGTGTTTAAAGCAACCAAAGGACGCGAGTACGACGGCCTTGATAGAAGTGTTGATGTGCTTATTTCTGCGCTACGTAAAAAGTTTAATGACGATCCGCAAAACCCTGAAAAAATTAAAACAATTTGGGGACGAGGTTATTTACTCGTTGCCACTGCTTGGTAGCTACAAATGAAAAAGTTTTATATTGCACTGCTTAGCAGCGCACTGCTTTCGATTATTGTTTTAGGCTGGCTTATTGACGCTTTTAGTCAAAATACACACGCCCCTTTAGACGAATTTAGCATGCAAAGTAAAATGATTGCAGGGTTTAGCAAACAGCTTGCTACTCTCCCCCCTGCACAGCGCAGTAATTATGTTACAAAGTTAGCCAACGACTTTAGCCTGCCGCTTACCTATAAGCTAAACGACACTTTAGCGCTTAGCCCTGCCTTACTTATGCAAATGCAAACCCATGGTGGGTTAATTTTAGAGGGCGAACAGGGTTTTCATATGCTTTATAGCAACCAAGCATTAAGCCCTTATCATTTATCTATGCGCCTCGATAACTCATTTGAAGCAGAGCAACGCGACGATATTATTCTAACCTTATTATTTTACGCTGGGCTGTGTGTATTTATGGGCTTTATTATTTATCCCTTAGCCAAACGCTTGAGCGTGTTAAATGAAGCAGCTAAAAAATTTGCATCGGGTGATGTTAAAACTCGTATCAAAGTCTCTCATTTCACGTATATAAAAGATGTAGAGCTCACCTTTAACCGTATGGCGAGTCAAATAGAAAAGCTGGTTGCTGAAAATAAGCTAATGGCTTCGAGTTTATCCCATGACATTCGCACCCCCATAGCTTGCCTGCGATTTGGTTTAGATGCTGCAATAGATAGCAATGACATGCCAAAAGTGAAGCAATATTTAACCCGCATGGAAAATGACTTAGACCATATGGAGTCTATGCTAAAAAGCTACCTAGCCTTTGCCACGCTAGAACAAAATGCCAACCGCTTAACCTACTCTGCAACCCATATGCGCAGCTACTTTGAAGATATTTTAGCGCAGCTATCGCCTAAATTAGACTCCCACAAACTCAGTGTGCAACTTAATAGTAGTAACGATGTTATTTATGCCGACTTACATTGGCTTGCCAGAGCCGTTACTAATTTAATTAATAATGCCTGCGACTTTGCCCTGCAACATATTTATGTAAGTGCTACTGTCAATGAGCAACATATTATTATTACCGTAGAGGACGATGGCCCAGGCATAGCAGCTGAAAACTTTAGCAAAGTATTTAGCCCTTTTTTTCGCGAAAACAATCACCGCAATCGAGCTGATAAAAGTTATGGCCTCGGATTAGCAATTGTTGAAAAAGTAGCTGACTGGCATCACGGCCGTGTTTATGCAGGCAAAAGTAAGCAGTTAGGTGGAGCTTGTTTTACCCTGAAAATAGCTCTACAACACCCTAGTGTAAAGTAAAGGCTACACACTGTAAATTAACAATTATTAAACAATATCAAGCTGTTAATTTTTAGTTTTAAGTTACTTTATTAAAATCTATGTTCATAACACAGAGTTTAATAAAGTAATTGTGCTAGATCAGCAAATTAGCACTTTTTATTTTTTTACATTTCCAGTAGATTGTCTGCGCCGTCACAAAATAGAGAAGTACAATAATATGAGTGCAGTAAGAGGCGAGTTTAGCTCTCGCTTTGGTTTTATAATGGCCGCCGCAGGATCTGCTGTAGGTTTAGGTAACATTTGGGGTTTCCCTACACAAACCGCAAGTAATGGTGGTGCCGCATTTTTAATTGCGTATTTAGTACTGGCATTCTTTTTGGCTTATCCTGCTTTAATGGCGGAGTTAATGATTGGTCGTCATGGCCAAGCAAATGCGGTTTCTTCACTTAGAAAAATATCTAATAAACCTTGGCAAAAACATTTTTCTTTTGCGGTTGGTTTTGGCGGTATTTTATGTGCTGGCTTTATTTTAAGCTTTTATGCCATTGTTGCTGGTTGGATGCTAAGTGCAACAGTAGAACCTATTACAACATTAGTGGGCGCAAACTCTGCATCTGCTTGGCTAGGTGAACAGTCACTTAGCAGAAACATCATTTTCACTATGATCTTTATTGTACTAACCGTTGCTATTATTAGTCGTGGCGTTGAAAACGGAATCGAAAAATGGTCAAAACGTTTAATGCCTGCTTTGCTCAGCATTTTATTTGCGTTAATTATTTATGTAATGACCCAAGATGGCGCTATTGAAGGCTTAAAGGCGTATTTAGTACCCGATTTTTCATCTATTTTTGATGCTAACTTGTTAGTTAGTGCACTAGGGCAAGCATTCTTTTCATTATCACTAGGTACCAGTGTGATGATTATTTATGGCTCGTATATTAGTAAAAAAGAGAACTTAGTTTCGTTAGGTGCTTATGTCACGCTTATTGATGTATTTATTGCTTTTGTCGCAGGGTTATTAATCATTCCTGCTATGTATGTAGCACAAGCACAAGGGATTGAGATTTTCTCACCGACTACCGGAAAGCTCCTCTCTGAAGACACATTAGTATTTCAAGTATTACCTGCACTTTTTGATGGTATGGGTGGTATGGGGTTATTTGTTGGCTTTGCGTTTTTTGCGCTAATGAGCATTGCAGCACTCACCTCCTCTATTTCAATGCTCGAAGCGCCGGTATCTTATACGGTAGAACGCTTTGCAATGTCTCGCTTACAGGCCACTTGGGTAATTGGTGCATTAATCACTCTAGTGAGCATCACGATAGTGTGTAACTTAGAGTTACTGTTTGGCTTAGTGATCACCTTAACCACTAAAGTGGCACAGCCATTATTAGGTCTTATGTGTTGTATATACGTAGGCTGGATTTGGTCAAGAGGCTCATTACTAAAGGCCATTCAAGAAGGTAACCCTGAAGTACACAATACCTTATTTTGGAAAGTATGGCCTTGGTACACTAAGTTTGTATGCCCACTGGCGATAGGCCTGGTATTTTTACATTCATCATTAAGCTAAAGTTAGTTTCTGCTCTTAACAACAAAAAAGCCCACATTGTGGGCTTTTGTAATCAAGGTACTAGTTGTAAAACCATATCTTGATGAGCAATGCCATCTTCTAAATATTCAGCATTAATACTTTCAAATCCGAATGAGCGATAAAACTCCAGTAAGTACGTTTGCGCACCAATATAAATATCACGTTCTGGCCATTGGCTTTTACAGCAATTAATGGCCTCTGTAACCAATTGCTGAGCCAATCCTCTACCTCGTTCCTCTTTAGTGACTAACACGCGACCGATCGCACTGTATTTTGCGTTTTTTTCGTAGCATCGAGCATAAGCTTGTAGCGTATTATTTTTCACAGTGTAAATATGCAAGGTACTTGGTGCTATATCATTATCGTCAAGCTCTGGATAAGGGCACATTTGCTCAACTACAAATACCTCTACGCGCCCACGCATTATGGAGAATAAGGTTTGCGTATTGAGCGCAGTAAAAGTTTCACATTTAAACGCCATTGTAACTCCTGTCGTTGGCTCTAATAGACATAAAAGCCTATACTTTATTAGGGCTAGGCATAATAGCAGTAATGCAGCTAGGGGCTTAATTAACCGCTATGCTATATAATAAAATGGCTTAAAACAAAAACCCAGCATAAGCTGGGTTTTTGTTTTAAGTAATTATCTACCTTAGGTAAATAGTCGCTCTAACTGATCGCATAATTGCGAGAGATTTACATGGTCGTGCTCTATGGTTAAATCTACATAACCATCGCCTTTAAATGCTCTATCTAACTCAATTAACACATGGGTTTTATGTGCTTCTGGAATGAATGATAATTCAATTTCTTTCACTCCAAATAAACTGCGGCTATTAGGCTTGTATTCTAGCTCTTGATAACAACCAGACACTGATTGAAACGTTGATGCGCGCAAATGGCCTTTTTCAACATCAGCTTTAGTTAGGCTAAAGCCAAGCTTTTCCATGGCCTGCATACACGTTTTAACAGCTTCATTGGGGTACACATGTAAATGGTCTTTATCACTTGGATCAAGCGCTAAATCAATGTCCAGCCCAGTTTCAAGCCAAACATAAGATTGGTTATACCCTGCATTAATTTCAGTAATAGGTGTTTCTGAATGCAACCGTGCTTGAAAAGGAATCGTTTTAACTTCCCCTGGCTCTACCGTGCCTATATCTGTAATGCGCCACTGCTCTATAACGTGGTTGGTAAAATAGTCACCATCTTCATTTGATGCTTTAACTCGCGTCATTAATAGTAAATCTAACCCTGCAATTTCTTGGCTTACATCACCAGCTGTAATAACGATTTGCGCATTAAATAATTGCCCAGGCTGAAGGTGCTCTGTTTCTAAAATAGTGTCTACTTTGGCGGCACCAATACCAACCGATGCTAAAATCTTTTTAAACATATTTTTCTCCTTAAGCTGAGCGGCTCTATAATGTGCTCTAACTTAAACTTCGTCGTTAGCGCATCTTAACCACATTTAAATGCTCTTGTCAGTGAAAAACTACTATTTACATGCTGTTTACGATTAAATAAGTGTTAAATGTCCATTTTTCATACGCAACAGAGCAAGTATTTGATTAAACGGCGCTTAAGCCTAATCTTTTATGAAGGACTTATTGTATGAATAAAATGGTGAGTATTTGTATATTTATTTTCAATGGTATTGATTTTTCGTTACACTAAACCTCCCAATGAAGTGATATTTATAATTATGGAACTAATTTACTTTGCCGCCGCGTTTGTGTTTGGCTTTGCTGTTTATCAGCTAAAGCTCCCTCCTCTTATCGGTTTTTTACTTGCGGGATTCGCGCTTAATTTAGCGGGCTATAAAAGCACCGAATTACTCAACACCATTGCTACCTTAGGCGTTACGCTTTTATTATTTAGTATTGGTTTAAAGCTAAAAGTAAATAGTTTAATGAAACCACAAGTGTGGGCTTCTGCTACTTTACATATTATTTTGAGTAGTGCGTTATTTAGTGGCTTTATGCTATTACTTAGCCTATTTGCACTGCCATTATTTGTTGATTTGAGCTGGCAAAGCGCTTTATTAGTTGGCTTTGCATTGAGTTTTTCTAGTACCGTTTTTGCTGTTAAAGTGTTAGAAGAACGCGGTGAAATGGGCAGCTTACACGGAAAAGTAGCCATTGGTATTTTAGTTATGCAAGATATTTTTGCCGTGGTATTTTTAGCTATTAGCACAGGTAAAATCCCTAATATTTGGGCTTTGGTACTTATTATTTCACTGCCGCTAGTACGCCCTGTTATGGGGTGGATACTAAACCGCTCTAAACACGGCGAACTCCTGCCATTATTTGGGTTTTTCTTTGCACTTGTGGCTGGTTATCATGCATTTGAGCTAGTTGGTTTAAAAGGTGATTTAGGGGCACTAATAATAGGTATGATGATTGCGCCTCATAAAAAGGCCAGTGAACTTTCTAAGTCATTACTTAATTTAAAAGATATTTTATTGGTTGGCTTTTTCTTAACAATAGGTTTAAACGCAGAGCTTACCACCAGCTCATTACTTGCCGCGTTATTACTGGTGTTAGTATTACCAATCAAAACGTTTTTATATTATGTGCTAACAAACATGTTTAACTTACGTGCTCGCACCTCATTGCTAACCACTTTTAGTTTAGCTAATTATAGCGAGTTTGGTTTAATAGTTTGCGCTGTAGCCGCCTCTACAGGCATGATCACCTCTGAGTGGTTAGCCGTTATTGCAATTGCCGTATCAATTACTTTTATTATTGCATCCCCTTTAAATAAGCGCTCTAACGAAATTTACGCAAAAATAGAGCCTTGGCTACTAAAGTTTGAAAGTAAAACTCGTTTATCCGAAGAACTGCCTGTTAACCTTAACGACACTAAAATTGTTATATTTGGCATGGGCAGAATTGGCACAGGTGCTTATGAAACAATAAATGCTACGCACCCACAGCTAGTTGCAGGTATAGACATAAAGCCTGAAGTAGTTGATAAGCACATAAAACGCGGAAGAAATGTATTAATAGCAGATGCAACCGACCCTGACTTTTGGCAGCGCGTAAATCACTCTCGTGTTGAAATGGTCATGCTAACAATGCCACAGCATATGCAAAATATTTTTGCGTTAGAGCAATTAAAAGCATCGGGTTATAAAGGGCAAGTTACCGCTATTGCTAACTACCCTGATCAGCAAAAAGAGTTAGAAGAAATGGGTGTAAATTCTACCTATAACTTTTACTTAGAAGCTGGTAGTGGTTTTGCTGAGCACGTTAAACAAAAATTATTTTCGTAAAGCAGCACTAGTTTGAATTTACATTCTTTTACAAGCTAATTCTCTAACATAGAAAAAAGCAGGTAAACTAAAGACTATTGGTAAATATTAGCGCAAGCACCTGCCCCTAATTAGACTCCAGCTAACGAAGGGCTTACTAATAAAATATATTAATCCAGAGGGCCTGCTCCCTCGTTAAATAGGCTGTTACTTGCCCGTCACAGCCTATTTTATCTCTTTAATATACCTTACACTTAGCTATGTTTTATAAAACCTTTAAAGCCAATGGATCCTACACAGCTAAAAATTGCCGTTAATACTATTATGCCCTTTGGAAAGTACGCAGGCCGCCCTTTACTGCTTTTACCCGAGCCCTATTTAGTATGGTTTAAACAACAAGGGTTTCCCGACTCAAAGCTAGGCAGCCAACTAGCCATGATGTATGAGATAAAGCTCAATGGGCTAGAGCAAATGTTAATGCCATTACTAGAAAAGAAAAATAATTAAATTAAGAACTTTTTTATAAAGGGGCTGTCTATTACTTTGCTACTTGTTGATTTTGATTAAAACCCAAAAAAGCGCCCTTGTTAACAAGGGCGCTTTTTTATTGAGTGTTTTTTATCTGTGTACTTTTTATTTATGTACTTTTTATTTATGTATTAAAAGCTGCTATTTATTAATCGGTAAGCTGACAATAAATTTAGCTCCGCCTAAGCTTGAATCTTCAATTGTACACTGACCTTGATGCCAAGAAATAATTTTACTGACAATAGCCAATCCTAACCCAAACCCACCGGTTTTTTTATCTCTACTTTTATCCAATCGAGTAAATGGCTTAAATACGTTTTCACGCTCAACTTCAGCAATACCATTGCCATCATCTTCAACAATAAAAACTATATTATTAGCTTGCGCTAATAAGGTTATTTGCACACTATTATTGGCATGCTTTAAAGCATTACCTACCAAGTTTTGCATTATTCTCGCCATAAAGTGACTGTCGCAGCGGTAAATCAGTTCACTGGGTAATGTAGTGCTTAACTTTATTCGCGTATCAAAACTGAGTTTTTCAACCACCGTTTTAACCACTGCCACTAAATTACAATTGATCAGCTGTAAACTCGGTTGCTGTGAATCTAAACGTGCATACTCAAGCATTTCAGAAACCAGTGCCTCAAGTTCATTTATATCGACTTGCATATTAGCTAAGTATTTTTCGGCTTTATCATCGAGCATTCGGTCTTGAAGCATTGCAATGGCAAATTTTAACCGCGCCAGTGGCGTTCTAAATTCATGCGATACCGATGAGGTAAGCTCTTGCTGCGCGGTTAATAAAAACTCAATTCGCTGCTGCATCACTTGCAAGGTGCCCGTTATAGGTAAAAAAAATGATTTAGAGCTATCTGTTAATTGAAAGTCCTGTGAGCCACCTACCGCCTCGCATGCATTACGCAGCTTAGCAAAGTCTCGCCACAGTAAAAAACTCCACAAACCAACAGGAATGCCTACAATTACTAACAGCAATAAGTAGGGTAAAACAGAGGCAACGGGCTTGGCTGCCCCCCCTATAGGGCCAACCTGTAATAGTTGTGTGGCGTTAAGTTGAACATACCAAACTATGCGCTGTTGTTTATCATATAAATAAAGGTAGTGATTTTTTAATAGCTGAGCTTGTTGCTCGGCGGGTAATATTAAATCGCGCTGAGCAATCACTTGACTAGAAAAATGGTTTTTTAGCTTTGTAAGCCCATTAGGGGTTTGTGATAATAGCCACAAAGACTGGCCAAACTCATCGTCGAGTAGCACCTGCTGCTGCGATTCTTCATATGGCCAAAGCTGTTCAATTACCCCGCTGACAATAAATAACGAGACAATAATATACACATACAGGCTTATAAACAGCTTGCCCATTAACGCAGCTTAACACTAAGCATTAATTACATATCCCACGCGTCAGAAACAAATAAATAGCCTTGCCCCCAAACAGTTTTAATCCGATAAGGTTTGTCGCTGTTATCGCCCAGTTTTTTGCGAATTCTTGAAACGCGTACATCTACGGTGCGATCTAGGCCATCGTATTGTCGCCCTATCATATGTTGGTGCACATGTTCGCGGCTCAATACTTCTCCGGCATTTGATGCTAGTAGCCAAAGTAATTCAAATTCATGTGAGGTTAGGACTATTTCTGCGCCCGATAACTTAACAATACGGCTGGTTTTATCAATAAATAAGTCGCCAAACTGCAGCTCTTCGGTGGCTTTTAAGTTAGGTTGCCCACGGCGTAATAATGCGCTAATTCTTGCTAATAATACACGTGGCTCAGCCGGTTTAATAACATAGTCATCAGCGCCAAGCTCTAGCCCTATTACCTGATCAAAGTCTTCACCTTTGGCCGTTAACATTAAAATAGGAGTGGTGTATTTATCACGTACTTGTCTGCAAACACTAAAGCCATCTTTACCTGGCAGCATTACATCTAAAATAATCAGGTCGACGGGATTACTTTCAAGGTAAGTAAACACTTCATCACCACGATCTAGTACGTCGACTTCTAAGCCATTATGTTCGAGGTAATCTTTGGTTAATTGCTGTAAACCAAGATCATCTTCAACAAGTAATATTTTTGGCATTTACTACTCCTAAATTAAAAAAAGCTCCACGGTGAACGCAGCCGATACTGTTTTTTAGTATGGGCACTTTGTACTTCAACGAGTACGCTCGCAAGTGAGTCACCGGTGTGAGGATTGATCAGGGAGTATATGGTCTCCACCTGAACACGCGCTTTATAGCTAAACTGACCAGAACCTTGCTGTTGCCAGCATCGTATTTGCGTATTTTGTTGATACAAACACACATCTTTAACCGCTAACTGCTGCCATTTAAACTGCAAATTGAGATCGCAAAAATCATGCTGTTCAGAGACAACACAAACTTTGGGAGATACATCAAGAATTGTTTGCGCCACGCTAACGCCACTAAGTAGTGAAGAAATAAACACAAAAAAGATTAAATACTTCATATTAAAAAGTATGTTCAAATCCTATAAAGGCAGTCGTTGAATAATGACGTTCAAACAGCGGGCTACTATCCATAGCCGAATAGTCATAATATGCTAAATGAAAACGAAGAGCGTTGGCCTTGCTAAGGGGCCAGCGGGCATCGATTTTAGCATAAGGTTGCCAACTACTACCAACTACTATTTTACCTAACAGTGTTTCATCACTGTTTAAACCGTAATAATAGTCGTTTAATTGCGCAGACTTATAATTAACTCCCACAGTGGGCTTTAATTGCAAATTACCTACTTGCCCATGATACTGCCATTGTATTGCAGCTCGCCAACCATTATAAGCTGAGTTTACATCGTGCAATGCTTGCACGGATAACATCTGCTGCTCAGCTACAAAGGAGTAACTAATACCTGCATCTAAAACGAGCTTGCGCTTACTAATATTATTAATATTTATTTGTTGAGGCGAGGTATCTGTTTCTAACTGGGTAAATTGATTATTTGAACTAGCACTTTTTAGCGCAAATATATTTTGCGGGTGCCAATCAATAAAAAAACGCGACTCAGGGTTTAATTCTGTTACTAGGCTTAAGTTATGCTGTTGCGTTTGTTTAAACGAGTAGCCAACTCGGCCATTATCAAAAAACCACTGTTGGCCATAAAAGGCTATTTGAGGAATGATCACCAACGGAATATTATCTGCACCATATAATGGATTAGTTATTACTCCCGCCCCTATACTCATACTTAAATGCAGTTGCTCTGTAGATATATGTGCATCTACAGGCTCGTCACTTTGCGCTAATACCTGAGCATTAAACGAAAGAGAGATTAATAATATTATTATAAAATAAAACCGCATTGTGTTCATCGTACATATATAAAAAGGCCATTTATCCATAGTAGCAAGGTCATTGAGAACAAGCTCTAGGCAGTTACAATCATTAACAACTTTTATACAATTATGATTACTTTGCGGCTTATATACTTAGCCTAACAGCTCTATTGATAGGCAATAGAGGAGCGGTAGATTAAAGGCTTACGCTATCTGGGCTTTTATACTAAGAGCAACCTTAGTAAGTGTATTGCATTAAATTATTTTTTCACCCATATTTTGCGCTATATTCCACAAGGCACTTATAGCCGGGTCGTTTAATTCCTTATGTAATACTGCCAAGCCAATATCAATACCTTTAGGTGCATGTGTATTTGTTTGTAAAACGTGTACTTTGTCTTGTAGTGGGCTGTTATCTAAAACTATTTTAGGGATCATTGCTATACCAAAGCCAAGGCTCACCATAGATACCATCGCTTCGTGCCCCGCTACTTGTGCATAAATTTTTCCCTGAATATTATTTTTTCGCCACCATTGCTCCAAGCGCTGCCTAGCAAAACCTTGCTCTGGCACAATAAATTCAAGTTCTGACCAATCAATACTACTTGTATTACTAGCAAGCTTTTGCGTAATTGAGCACGCAATTTTAGGCGCAATAAATACCAGCGGCGAATAACCAATATCAACAAAGGCAATTTGTGCAGGTAACTTATTTGGCTTAGCAGCAATAGCCATAGATTCGTGGCCATCTAAAACACGGTTTATTGCCAGCGCAGGATCGCCGGTATTTAGGGTGATTTCTATATGCTGATGTTGAGCGCGTAACTGCTCTAAAATATGATGTAAAAAACTGTACGACGCGGTTACTGAACAATAAATACTCACGTTGCCATAAATATACTGCTGTGGCTCTTTTAGGTTCGCTTTAAAGCGCTGCCAATTAGCCAATGTGGATGTGGCGTAGTCAATAAATGCCAGCCCTTCGCGGGTTAATTTTACACTGCGGTTATCACGTAAAAATAGCATTACCCCCACTTCGCTTTCAAGCTGCTTAATATTACGGCTCAATGTCGGCGCACTTATATGACAAAGTTCACTGGCACGCGAAAAGTGCAATGTTTTTGCCAACGCTAAAAAGTAATTTAAATGCTTGTGATCCATAATCAACCCAGTGTTTCATATTATGAAACACTCTAATGCAAATATATCAGTTTACGCAAGAAAAGATTTTTCATATGGTTGAGTTAAGCAAAGCAACAGCAATGCATCTAACAAACTGAATCAATAGGACACTAACATGGCGAATTATTTTAATACCTTACCTTTACGCGAACAATTGGCGCAATTAGCCCAATGTGAATTTATGAACGCAGACGAGTTTACTGACGGCGTTGATGCTCTTAAAGGTAAAAAACTGGTTATTGTAGGCTGTGGCGCACAAGGCTTAAACCAAGGCTTAAACTTACGTGATTCTGGTTTAGATGTGTCGTATACGCTGCGTGACTCGGCCATTAGTGAACGTCGTCAATCATTTTTAAACGCGTCTGAAAATGGCTTTACTGTAGGCACTTACCAAGAACTAATTCCAACTGCCGACGTAGTATTAAATTTAACGCCTGATAAACAACATACTTCAGTGGTAAACGCAATTATGCCACTAATGAAACAAGGCTCAACCCTTGCCTACTCTCATGGCTTTAATATTGTTGAAGAAGGTATGCAAGTACGCGACGACATTACCGTTATTATGGTAGCACCTAAATGCCCAGGCTCTGAAGTGCGTGAAGAATACAAGCGTGGTTTTGGCGTACCAACTCTAATTGCTGTACACCCAGAAAACGACCCACAAGGGCATGGCTTAGCTCAAGCTAAAGCCTATGCTGCAGGTACTGGCGGCCACAGAGCCGGCGTACTTAAGTCGTCATTTATTGCTGAAGTAAAATCAGATTTAATGGGCGAGCAAACCATTTTATGTGGCATGTTACAAACCGGTTCTATTTTATGTTTTGATAAAATGATTGAAAAAGGCATTGATGCAGGTTACGCCTCAAAACTAATTCAATACGGCTGGGAAGTAATTACCGAAGCCCTTAAATACGGTGGCGTAACCAATATGCTTGACCGTCTTTCAAACCCAGCTAAAGTAAAAGCGTTTGAATTAAGCGAAGAACTAAAACAAATTATGCGTCCACTATATAACAAGCATCAAGATGACATCATCGATGGTACTTTTTCACGTACCATGATGGAAGACTGGAATAATGATGATGCAAACTTACTTAAATGGCGCGCAGAAACAGCCGAAACTCACTTTGAAAAAACCCCAGCGGGCAATGTTGAAATTGCTGAGCAAGAATTTTTTGATAACGGTATTTTAATGGTCGCTATGGTTAAAGCAGGCGTAGAGCTTGCATTTGAAACCATGACTGCCGCAGGCATTATTGCAGAGTCGGCTTATTATGAGTCATTACATGAAACGCCACTGATTGCTAATACCATTGCGCGTAAAAAGTTATTTGAAATGAACCGTACAATTTCGGACACGGCAGAATATGGTTGTTATTTATATAACCACGCATGTTTACCTTTGCTACAAGACTTTATGCAAAAAATTGACACCGACGTAATTGGTAAAGGCTTAGGTGAGCATAGTAATCAAGTAGACAACCAAACGCTAATTCAAATTAATACAGCATTACGTGAACACCCTGTTGAAAAAGTAGGCGCTACATTACGCGGTTACATGTCAGCAATGAAAAAAATAGTTTAATCCCAAGTTAATCTAAGTTTCACTTGTTAGAAACCAAGCCCACCTGCTTTTGCGGTGGGCTTTTTCGTACCTGTATGGCGCGCTATTCATCACTCGCTCAAAATATATAATGTGTTAAAATAATCACCTACTTGGTTCAGTTGTAAACAAAATTACCCTTATGATGATACAAAACCTTTCTATTACTCAAAAAATCACCGCTTTAGGCAGTGTTATAGCAATCTGTGTTGCCGCGCTCATAGGCTTAACATCGTTACATAACGCAGAGGATATCATCGAAAAGCGCATGATAGAGTCTGAACTTCCAAGCAAGTTACAAACTATTAGTAACCATATTGGTGGCGAAATAAACGAGCTTTTAGGCGCCGCAGAACAACTTTCTTCAAATGTATTTCTGATTGATTGGGCAAATTCAGCCACAGAGGACGACTCTCAACTTCTTAATGAGTTAAATAGATTAGTACAGCAGTACGATCTTGCTACTGCATCATGGGCAAATAGAGACACCGCACAATACTGGAACCAAAATGGCTTTTTACGCGTATTAAAAAACGATGCCGCAGATGGCTGGTTTTTCGCATTTAAACAGTCAAAGCGCCCTTATGACATTAGTATTTATCAAGAATCTGCTAACGATGTAAAAATGTTTATTAATCATCAGCAACCCAATGGTTTAGGTTTGGCAGGGCTTGCTAAAAGCATTACCGATATGCAAAAGCTACTGCAGCAATTTAAGATTGAGCAATCTGGATTTGTTTTTCTTGCCAATAAAAATGGCTTGATCCAGTTACACAAAGACGCCAATAAAGTGGCTAAAGTAAATATAGATGCCCTGTACGGCGAAAATATACATAATAAATTATTAAATAGTAATGGTTTTTCATTGGCAGAAATTAACTTAGCCGGTGAAGACACCCTGGTTGCTGCAACACCAATAAAAAATACTGACCTTTTTGTTGTAGCCCAAGTACCTAAAAGCGAAGTGTTTTCGAGTGTGAGTAAATTAGAATGGCAAATTTTAACCTTCACTATAATTATTGCCCTTATAGCGAGCTGTATTAGTTATTTGCTTGCTCGCTCATTGTCGTCGCCACTGTCGAAAATAGCCGAGCTATTCTCTCGTTTAGGCACAGGCGATGCTAATTTAGCATATAGACTTCCTTACTCTGCGCAACCTGAGCTAAATAATTTAACCGATGGTTTTAATCAATTCATCGAAAAAATAGACACAGCAATTAAACAAGTTGCCCATGAAAGCCATGGGATCCGCCAAAGCTCTGACCACGTGTTTGCGCAAGCAAAACATAACTCACAAGCAATTGATCAGCAAAAAGAGCAAACAATATCGGTTGCTGCCGCCATTAACGAAATGGGCGCAACAGTACAAGAAATAGCACAAAGTGCCGCCAACACCGCGAAGTTAACCAATAGTAGCCGTGAAAACACCAGTAAAAGCCATCAACAGGTACTGCAAAGCCAAACGACTATTGCAGCTCTTGCTAGCGACATAGATGGCATTACAGAGCAAGTAACCTTACTTTCTAAAAAAACGCTTGATATTGCTAGTATTGTTGACTCAATTAGAGGTATTTCTGAGCAAACAAACTTACTTGCGCTTAATGCTGCTATTGAATCTGCGCGTGCGGGCGAGCACGGTCGCGGTTTTGCTGTTGTTGCCGATGAAGTGCGAGCGCTGGCTAATCGTACCTCACAATCAACCACTGAAATTCAGTCGATGATTGAAGAATTAACCCAAATATCGAATGATGTTGTTACCGATATTAGTCAGTCCAAAAGTAAAGCTCAGCAAAGTGTAGGGGCAATGCAAAACTCAGTTGAGCTGCTTGATACAATTACTGAAACAGCAAATCAAATTAATGATATGGCAACCTTAATCGCAACAGCAACAGAGCAGCAAAGTAATGTAGTAGCCGATGTAGGACGTAATATTGAGCAAATTAGTGAAATTAGCGACAAGTCGATGAATGAGCAATTAAATACTGAGCAGGCTATTCGCGATTTAGCAAATAGCGCACAAACGCTTGCGTCACTTGTTGCCACTTTTGAGGCAAATCGCTAACTCATTTTTTGTAACATTTAAATTATACCTCTGAGTAAAATTACAACTACACTTAACTGGTAAGTAGTTTTGCTTAGAGGTGTTATATGAAAGCCACTCAACTTAAATATTATTTATCATTTAGCTTTATACTTTTTTTGTGTGCGTGTAGCTCACCGCCAAAGTTAGCGCTGCCGCAACTCATTGAGCCAGCAAACTTTAAGCTACAACAGATCGAAACTCCAGCAGAAATATTTAAATTAGATACCAGCTTAACGCGGCAATTAGATTCTCATTTAAACAGTCAAAATTCAGCCCAACATATTGCACAAGGCATATTTAGCTTTTTATTAAAAAATGGTGATGACTCACTTGCCTATCGCTCATCTGCCACTTTAACCGCTGCACAAAGCTATCAAAATCTAAACGCTAACTGTTTGTCATTATCTATATTAGCGTATAGCTTAGCGGAGCACTTAGGCTTAAAAGCGCAATTTCAAAAAGTACATATCCCTGAATATTGGGCACTTGATCAAGGCGTTAATTTATTAACCGGACACATAAATTTAAGCCTTAATAGCCAACCTCTAATAAAAGATGCTGGCACTTTATTTTACCAACGAGATCAGCGCTTAATTATCGACTTTGACTCTAACAGCCGACAAGCACGCTTTAAAACAACACGATTATCAAAAAATACTGTTACCGCTATGTTTTATAATAATAAAGGTGCTACTGCGCTAATAAATAAACAATATGAATTAGCCTATAGCTACTTTAATGCAGCAACTAAGGTAGCACCTAATTTTAGCGTTGCATGGGGGAACTTAGGTGTTTTATTTAAGCAATTTAACTATTTAAATGAAGCCGAGCAAGCTTATAATTACGCCCTTCATCTTGATAAAAACAACAACACAGCACAAGGTAATCTTGCTATGTTGTACTTACTTACAGAGCGAGAGATGCAAGGAACTCAAATACTTAATCAGCTTGATAAACAGCGCCAAAGTAATCCTTATTACCATATATCACTTGGTAATACCGAGTACGTACATAAATATTACGCTAAAGCACTCAAACACTTTAAAAAGGCCTATACATTATCCCCCACACTTCACGAAAGTCATTTTGGCTTGGCGCGAGTTTACTTTCAGTGGGGCGATACAAAGCAAGCAAAGTACCATTTGCGTAAAGCCGGAAAAAATGCTGATTTTTTACATGACAAAAAACGTTATGACGCAAAGTTAAAAGCGCTGCAATCATTAACCGCAAAGGTAGGTGCCCATTAAACAATTAACTGTCGTTATTATTTTTCTGCTTTTAAGCCCTTTTGTTAATAGTAAAACGGCGCAGCAGCTACTTATTGATGATTTATATTACTTAGCAGACCAGCAACTTGCAGGTAGAAAAACAGGTTCTCAAAGCGCAGAGCTTACAAGAAGCTATATAAAAAACAGATTAAGCCAAGTTAATAATAACGTGGTCGAGCAGCCATTTTGCTATAAATCGGGCCTATTTAGCCAAGCGTGTGGTATTAATATTATTAGTTCCAACATAGGTGCTCTAGAGGCAGTAACACAGGCAAGCGACCCATTACAAAAAGCCACTCGTATTATTATTACCGCACACTATGACCATTTAGGTAAACGTGGCGGAAAACTGCATCCTGGAGCAAATGATAATGCCACCGGTGTTGCTGCTTTAATTTATTTAGCAAGCGTATTTAATGATAAGCCACTGCCTTTTTCTCTTACCTTTGTAGCCACAGATGCAGAGGAAAACGGCTTACATGGCAGTAAATATTTTGCCAAAACACTGCTACCAAATAGCGTTATTATGAACATAAATTTAGACATGCTAGGGGTTAAAAAACGTCGTAGCAACTTATATGTATTAACCTCTAGAACGTTAAAAAACACCTTAAATAGTGTGTTTTTAGCCGTTGAAAATAATAATGTAAATTTAAAACCGGTTTACTCCGCAGCGCAAATGAGCAGATATATAAAATCTAAAAATATAAACTGGCATAAAGCGAGCGATCACTATTCGTTTGCAAGGCAAAAAATCCCTTATGTTTACTTTGGCATGGGCTACGACAGTGCCCATCATACAAGTAATGACACCGCCGAGAATATTAACAGCAAACTTTTTACTGATGCAGTGCTATTAATAGAAGCCTTTATTAACCAGCTTGCTAAAACACCACTCCCACTTAACCCGTCTTAAATGATGCTACATAGGCTTCTTTTTTAGCCCTAGATAATTTTTTCACTTGGTATTCTAATTTACTTGCTGCACTTTTATTGCCAACACTGTGCTGATGAATAAGTAAAAGTGGGCCTTTACCTTTAAGGTTTTTTGCACCATTACCCGCTTGGTGCGTAGCAAGACGTTGCTCAACATTGGTCGTTATACCCGTATACCAATGGCCGTAGCGGGTTTGTACTATATACAAATACCAGATAGATGGCTTTTTTAAGCAGCTCTGCTCACTGCATTTTAAACTTTTTTGATTATCAGTGGTCAAATCGCTACCTTAACTTAATGCCTTAACAAAAAACAATTGCTTAAAAGGGTTTTACCTTCAGTGACTAATCGGTATCATGCAGATTATAAAAAATAAGGATCACAACTAACAATGCAGTCGTTAAAAACTTTTTCTCTTTGGCTTATCGTTGCTTTAACGCTTAGTTCAGCAGCTGGGTGTTCTAGCTGGGTATACAGAATCAACATCCCTCAAGGTAACTTTTTAGAACAATCTGATGTTGATAAACTGCGTGTAAACATGACTCGTGAGCAAGTTATTTATGTATTAGGCAAGCCTATCGCCGAAAATGCATTTGATAATAACACTTGGCGTTATGTATATAGCTTTAATAAAGGCCGTAGTAACGAGCAGTACAAATCACTGGTTATTAACTTTGAAAATGAAAAGCTTGCTTCTATTTCAGGTGATTACGAACAGCCAGAAAACTTTACTACTCCACTCGAACAATAAGCACCCTCGCTTATAAAATTATAAAGGTGAGTTAAGCTCACCTTTATAATAGCTAAAACCTTATGCTATCGCTCTATAGGACGGCCACCGGTTACTTTATTTGCTCGCCCTTCTTCTTTCGCTTTTTCAGCTCGTTTTCTACGCGCATCTTTAGGATCGGCAATTAAAGGACGATAAATTTCAATTCTATCCCCCTCTTTTAGCTCTTGATTAGGCTTTACAGTTCTATTCCAAACACCGAGTGTTAGTGCTGTAGCATCTATTTCTGGGTGTTTTTCGATAATTCCTGATTGAATAACAGCTTGTTCTACCGTTGTTCCCTTAACAACTTCTATTGTTAAGCTTGTTGCTGTTTCGGGTAGTGCAAATACAACTTCAACATCAATCATACTCTCGCTCCATAAACCTGTTTCGCGCGCTGAGTAAACGCACTCACCATATTTTTTGCAACATCATTAAATATTTTACCAAACGCTAACTCAATCAACTTACTCGAAAACTCAAAGTCTAATTGTAACTCTACTTTGCAAGCATTTGCGTCAAGTTGTTGAAAGTGCCAACGCCCCTGCAACATTTTAAACGGACCATCTACAAGATTTAATACCACGGTTTGCTCATCAACAAAGGTATTTTCTGTGGTAAACCACTTTTTTATACCTGCTTTTGATATTTCTAAACTCGCGGTCATGCTATTATTGTGTTGCTTAATAATTTTTGAGTCTGAGCAATTAGGTAAAAACTGAGGATAGGCTTCTACATCATTAATAAGGTCAAACATCTCTTTAGTGCTGTACATAACCAGCGCACTTTTTTTTATTTGTGGCATACTCACTCCCAACTGTGTGGTGGAATTTTAGCAAGCTTTACGCGTTTCCCCAAACTTTCACGCTGCTTAAATTAATTACTAAGCTTTTAAATGCATTATTAAAAAATCGATGTAAAACATCTCGTATTACGTATAATATAGGGCACTATGGCTAAGAATAAATCATCAAAATCGACAAGCAATACCATCGCGCTTAACAAAAAAGCGCGACATGAGTATTTTTTACACGATAAGTTTGAAGCGGGTGTAGAGCTCCAAGGCTGGGAAGTAAAAAGCATCCGAGCTGGCAAAGTTAACATCACTGAAACTTATATCCATCTTAAAAACGGTGAAGCATTTTTATTAGGCGCCCAAATTCAGCCTCTTAACAGTGCATCTACCCATGTAATTTGTGATCCTTTACGTTATCGTAAGTTACTATTAAGCAGACGCGAGCTAGATCGCTTAGTAGGCGCGACTGAACGCGATGGCTATTCATTAATTGCTACTGCTATGTATTGGAAGAATTGCTGGGTGAAACTTGAGTTTCATTTAGCAAAAGGTAAAAAATTACACGACAAACGCGAAGACGGTAAAGATAAAGACTGGTCGCGTGAAAAAGAACGCTTAATGAAGCATAAAGCATAAATAAAAACGCCTAATTTATTAGGCGTTTTTTTATTTATTTTAAAATAATTTAACGCACAATTTTAAACCAAACTGCATAAATATACTGCAACTTAGTGGCTGTTAATAAAAGAATAAATTATTACAAAATAAGTGCTCACTAAACTATTTAATTCTTACCACTAATTGCAACGCAAGATTTATATTAAAACCCCGCTTTACGTCGAACTTCTATCTCCAAGTAAATAAAACACACTGACTATTTTACCAGCAACACCCAGACTAAAGTCACACCACACCGCAATTGCTAACACCTTTGTTACATGGTATTAATATGGAGGCTTTTTTAGCTACCAAATTCAACAAAACTAACAAGGACTTAAGGATGAAGCAATTTGCATTTACCCCTAGCTTAATTGCCTGACTCTTATACACAAATAAATTAGGCTTCAATTGAACTTTATTTATATCAGTCGATCAGATCAGTTATAACGAAA
>NZ_JAGGDL010000026.1:0-50970 GCF_017653575.1 Pseudoalteromonas sp. K222D | reverse complement strand
TTGGATGATGAGCATGCTTCGTTCAACAAAGTATTTATACGATACAAGCAACGTAACGTATAAATACTAAGACGTTATGCGCCTTTCCTACTATTGAGTTTTAAATGAATATTACCGTTACGACTGACAATTGCGCTTTTGACAAACACTATCTAATTAGGGAGTCTGCCAGCGCAGAAATATCTATTGAATTAGAATTTGAAAAGATTGTGAGTATGCAGTCTCAGAATCAAAGGCAAAAAGATCTTATTACTCTAATACATGCTGAATTAAAGAAATTCGAATGGGTCATTTCTGAAACAGTGAATATAGAGTTCACTTGGTATTTGGATGCAGTAGAAAGACAAGAGACAGATAAGGTAGGGGATTTAGATAATATAACTAAACCAATCCTAGACGCATTTACAGGCGAAAATGGGGTGTTAATTGATGATGCACAAATAGGCTCTATCCATACATATTGGCAATCAAGAAATGAGCTTAAAGCAGATAATATAGTTAAAATTAAATTATCATTTAATAACGATTATTGCTTTAATAAAAGTGACCTCATTTTTATTCAGTATGAAGGTGCCATTTGTACTCCAATGAATGTCGATTTTAATTCTCATAAATCAATGTATGGAGCTTTAGCGGTAATTAAAGCGAGAAAAAATCATAGGGCAGCAGCTAAAAAGATTAAAAGCTTAGGTAGTAATGCCGACAGATTTTTAGTCGTATCATCTTATGATATTCACCGCACTCGTTTAAGTGGTTTTGATAAATCGAATATTTATACTTTAAAAAACTTTAAAAATAAATGTGAAGCACAAGGCTTTACTTTTAAAGCATTAATTAAGTTATTGAAGTGTTTGCGTTTAAGCGCCTAACAACACGCCCTGAGATGCACGACTAGTAAAATTTGGCTATTAATTGCAAATTTTAAAACTTGTGAATCTTTTGCTTCTGATAACTCAGCTTTTACAATTGAATTTGAAACTAGCAGTGGGCAAGAGTTGAAGATACTTTCCCTGTAGTATCTAATTCTTATATAGGTTTATTACCCATACAAGAGATTAATGTTGCACCGTCTGAAAATAGCACTTTCCAGCCATTCGATACTATAAAATGCTGATAATAATTGCCAAGACATTTTACTGTGTCGGATGGCGCTTCGCTTATCCGACCTACATTTGCTAATCGATAATACATAACGCTAATGTTAATTGAGGTTGCCTTTTTTCGTTGGGTTTCGCTGCGCTCAAACCAACCCAAGTAAAAACACCTTAAAATAATAAAATAAGGTGTTTTTACTTTGTGATTTTGACTGTTTACTTGCTACTTTTTACTTGCTAATAGCGAGCTAACTTAGTTTGTACTTAGCTTTGCGGTGGCTCGGGCGTGGGTACTATTTTTGATACCAGTAACTGCTCAACCCGAATGCCTTCAACATCGACCACTTCAAATTTAAAGCCGGCGTATTGAATATACTCTGCACGTTTTGGAATACGCTTCATGGTATAAATTAAATATCCGGCCACGGTTTCGTAATGACTTTGATGAGGAAACTCATCAATATCAAGTACTTTAGCCAACTCAACTATGGGGGTTAAACCATCAACTAACCAGGAGTTTTGGTCGCGCTCAACAATTAACTCATCATCGCTGTGAGTAATTAAGTCGCCCATAAAGCCTTTCATTAAATCTTTTACCGTTACTATGCCTACCACTAATGCGTATTCGTTAACTACCACAGCAAAAGGCTGTACGGCTGTTTTAAACGCATTTAATGCCTCTGATAAACTGAGGGTTTCGGGCAGATAAAAAATATCTTTTTCGAGCATTTCGCTATTAATATTCGCTGCATCGCCTTTAAGTACTTGGCGTAAAATATCTTTTGATTCAACAGAGCCGATTAATTTATCTAAATTATCGTTACACACTAAAAAGTGATTATGTGGATGCTCTATTATTTTGTTAGCAATATCATGGCTCGACTCATTAATATCAAAATAAACTATTTGGTCGCGCGGCGACATCACACTCGATATAAAGCGCGCTTCTAGGTCAAATACGTTACCGATTAAATCGTATTCTTGTTGCTGTAGGCTGCCGTATTCTGCACCAGCATCCATCATGGCAACAATGTCTTCTGTGGTTACAATATCTTCGCGCTCGCTTGGTACTTTAAAAATACGCAAAATAATATTTGTTAAACCATTAAAAAATAATACCAAGGGCGTTAAGGCATAGGTAACCCAGCGCATTATTGTTACCACGCGCACAGCAACGGCCTCTGGCAAAATCATTGCCAAACGTTTAGGTAGTAAATCTGCAAATAAAATAAACAGTGAAGTAATGGTTAAAAACGACAGTAAAAAACTAATTTGTGCCAGTAATGGGCCTTGATAAAAAAACTGCAAAACATTTTGCACATAAGGCGAAAGTGCTTGCTCACCCACAATGCCGCCTAATATAGCAATAGCATTAAGGGTTATTTGGATCATGGCAAAAAATGCCCCAGGTTGTTCTTGTAGCTTTAATACTGCAGCTGCTTGAACATTGCCCTCATCAGCCATTACTCTTAATTTTATTTTACGCGATGCTGCAATCGCAATTTCCGACATTGCAAACAACGCACTGATCAAGATTAATAAGCCAATCCCGACTAAATCACCCATTTATAGCTCCAATAAAATACGCTTTTATAGCAAAAGCAGCTGGATTATAGTCGCTTTTTTAAACGGGGCAATTTAAATTTAATATTTATTAAAAGGCTTTTATTATCAATACAATAAGCAGGCCTTTCGACCTGCTTTAAGATTACTTGTTCATCGCACTAATCAAAAACGCCGAAATTTTAGCGCCTTCTCGTAAGGTGGTTTCTGAACTTGACTGCCCTACTAGCGAGCTGTCGGTAAAAGGCGCAATTTCCATCATATCGGCACCGGTGATCGGAAATTCATCGGCTATGGCTGATAAAATATCCAGTGCGTGCTGCGGCGTTAAGCCGTTTGCCTCTGGTGTGCCTGTTGCAGAGGCATATTTTTCATCAAGGGCGTCAATATCAAAGCTAACATACACTTCGTCAACGTTGTCGGCTTTAAGCTGGGCAATGGCATCTGCGGCAACGGCTGCTGCACCGCGCTCTATAATTTCATGCGCCCAATGTTGTTTAACACCAAAGGTGCTTTCCCAATGCTCTTTCGGTTTACCGCTTGAACGAATACCAAATTGAATTAAATGATGTGGCGCAGGTAAAAACTCTAAAATATGCGTACACCAAGAGCCAAAACATAAATCAATACCTAAGCGCTCAACCAATAAGTCGGTATGGGCATCAAAGTGAATAATTGCGGTACGCTTGCCTTGTGCGCGCTTAGCTTTTAAATACGCTTTTGTTAATGGGTAACTAATTGAATGATCGCCGCCAATACCAAAAATGCCTTTATTTTCAAATGTTGCATAAAAGCTGTCGCACACATCTTCAGTGATCGACAGTGGGCTAACGTAATAGTCGTTATTTTCGTTGCCGTATAATGCTTTTTGGCAATTGGTTATAGTGGCTTTGTTTAAGTATTTATCATGTAATAAATGAGGAATAACGCGTACGTCGCCTAAATCGAATGAGCGGCACTGAGGTTGCTGATCGAGTAACGCTGAGCGTAAAAATAACGGCCCCCAGTTTGCGCCACGTAAAATACCGCCGCCACAATCTGAGCTAATACCTAGCATAACCGCTTTATGCGGCGAATTGGGTAATTCGTTAAGCGACTCACGCCATAATGGGCCAATATTTTCGGTTTGCCCATAAAGCTTATTTCTTAATGCAGCTTTGCGCTCTTTTGCAGTGTTAACTGTATATACACCATCACCTGGTGCGCACAAACAATGCTCAATTTTGCTTTTAAATTCCTGAAATTCGGTGCTCATGGTAAACCCTTATAAATCTATATGTTTTGCGTGGTACTGATTAGTTATGCAAAATTGCTAATATTTAAATACTAACAATAACATTAGTACTGCTTGCTAAAAGCAAACTAACGTTAAATTAGCCTTGCTTCACTAATGTATATACCATCCAAAAAATAACAACTAACCATATGAATAAAAACAACTTAGTGTAAATGTGCCTGTTGTTTATGATAATTTACTCATTACTTTAGACGATCAATATAATGTCTGCCTATACAAGTCAACCGCCTCATTTTACGGGTAATTTTAATATATGCTTGAATATTCAATGTGGGTGAATAAATCAAAACAAATCAACACGGACATACGTCCTGTACTAAACAAACAATTATAGTAATGATGCTAAATTGATAGTAATTTTATAAAGGCTTAGTTATGGAAAAGGTATTTCACTTAGGGTTATGTATTGACGATCTTAAAGGTGCAAAACTGGCTATTGTTCCGGGCGATCCGGATCGTGCTGCACGTATTTCGCAATTTTTAGATAACCCAACTTGCCTGGCTAAAACGCGTGAATTTCATGTTTATTTAGGTGAGCTTAATGGCCATTCTGTGGTTATATGCTCTACCGGTATTGGCGGTCCATCGACGTCGATTGCCGTTGAAGAATTAGCCCAACTTGGCGTGCACAGCTTTTTGCGTATTGGTACTACTGGTGCAATTCAACCACACATTAACGAAGGCGATATTTTAATTAGCCAAGCCTCTGTGCGTTTAGATGGTGCAAGCCAGCATTTTGCGCCGCTTAGCTACCCTGCGGTATCTGACTTTTTTGCTACCCAAGCTATGGTTAAAGCCTGTGAAAACCTTAATATCGATTTTCATATTGGTATTACTGCATCAAGCGACACATTTTACCCAGGGCAAGAGCGTTACGATACGCACTCTGGTTATGTACCAAAGTCGTTACAAGGCAGCTGTGAAGAGTGGCAAAAATTGGGTGTGATGAACTACGAAATGGAATCGGCAACCTTATTTACTATGTGTGCGGCACTTGGTTTACAAGCAGCGTGCGTAGCCGGTGTATTAGTTAATCGTACTCGCCAAGAAATTCCTAATGTTGACCACGGCGAAATTGAAAGAAAATCAGTTGCGGTAGTATTAGAAGCCGCTAAAGTACTGCTCGCTAAGTAACAGTACTTTTTAGTGTGTCAGTTTGCCAAGTTACTCACTTAATGGCGCACTAATTAGCTCAAGTGGTGGCAAGTTTACAAAGCTTGCTAGCACTGCTTGAGCCACTCCTGCTTGGTTTTCATGACCAGCGGTTTCTAACAGTGTTATTCCCTTTACGGTATGTTGATCAAAACTCAAACCGGCTAAAAACAACTGACTTAATGCACTTTGCAATGGCGATAAGCTAGGGCTGTATGCAGCGTTTTCTGCGTAACTGCCATAAAAGTCACCGTTGTTAAACGTAGTGATTTTTACTGCGCTGTAGTTTTGGCTATACGGTACATAAGCTGCTAACGCATAGGCTGCCAGCTGTTGCTCTACTTCTGTATTGTTAAATGAGCGAGCCTGCGGGGCTGGATTAAATAAGCTGTACTGATTGCCTAAATCGGTGGGGCCAAACGAATGCGGTAACAAGTCTGCAAGTTTAAATTGCTGCTCGGGCAGTAAAATATCAAATTCACGCGCATCAGCTAATTCGTTCATAAATTGGCGGCAATAACCACAAGGTGCGTCACTAATCGCTATTTTTAGTATTTTTTTCGCGCCATTTAACCAAGCATTATTAATTGCAGACTGCTCTGCGTGCACCACTAAACTAAGTGCTTGGCGGTTAAACTCGGCATTAGCACCAAAGTAAAAATTAACCTCGCCGCTTTCATCAAGTGCTTTAACGATTGCACCCACATGAAAGTTCGATACGGGTGCTACCGCAAACTCAGACGCTAAAGGCACTAAACCTTGTAATAAGGCGTCGTTTGTTACATTAAGTTGCGCGCATAGTTGGTTAATATTATTTGCGTTTAAAATACCGCGCTGGGTTTTTAATTGGCTACGTAAAGCCTGTGTTTGCGCTACGCTTAAAGAGATGTGGGTATTACTAAGTGCGGTGTTTGCTTGTACTAAAAAGGTTGCAGAAGCCATAATATAATTTTTGTTATTCAATGGCTAAGTAGTTTAAAAGGTTAGCGCATAAAATGCCAGCGCATATGCACAAAATAAGGGGTTACGGCGCTGCGCAACCCCCTTGTTTTTATTTAGCTATTAACCAGTATTGCGCATACCTGCTGCTATGCCGGTCATGGTGATCATTAACGCGTTATCTATATCGCCTTCACTGCCGTTGTCGCTTGAGCGCGCACGGCGAAGTAACTCTACCTGCAACACATTAAGCGGATCGGTATAAGGGTTACGCAGCGCAATTGACTCTTTGATCCATGGCTGATCGGCCAATAAGCTTTTTTGCGGGCTAAGCGACTGTACTAAACTAATCGCTTCAGCGAGCTCTTTGCGCAAGGTAACACCAAGTGGTTTGTACATATCTTCCACCAGCGCATTATCGTAATGCTCACTTAACCAGCTGTCGGCCTTACTAAATACCATTTCGAGCATTTCTAGGCGCGATCTAAAAAATGGCCATTGTAAGCTCATTTCTTGCAAGGTTTCAACGCCGTATTTTGCCAAGGCCGCTTGTAATCCTGTTAATGCGCCTAACCATGCTGGCAGCATTAAACGGTTTTGGCTCCATGCAAAAATCCACGGTATTGCCCGCAAGCTTTCGACCCCACCTGTAGGGTTGCGTTTTGCAGGGCGCGAGCCAAGCGGCAGTTTAGAAAGCTCAAGTTCTGGGGTTGCCATTCTAAAGTAAGGTACAAAATTTTCATCGTGGCGTACCACGTTACGATAATGCTCGCACGACTCTTCGCTGATCAAAGCCATTACTTCGCGCCATTGTGGTTTAGGCTCTGGCGGTGGTAATAAATTACTTTGCAGTACAGCGCCGGCGTAAATATTTAAGCTTTGTAGCGCAACATCGGGTAAACCAAATTTAAAGCGGATCATCTCGCCTTGCTCGGTTACTCGCAGTCCGCCTTTTAATGACCCCGGTGGTTGTGAATGTAGGGCTTGTGCAGCGGGTGCGCCGCCTCGCCCTACCGTACCTCCACGGCCATGAAATAACACCAGCTCTATGCCGCGTTTGTCGGCTAATTGTACTAGCTTATCCATTGCTTCGTACTGCGCCCAACCAGCTGCCATCATACCGGCGTCTTTTGCTGAGTCTGAGTAACCTATCATAACGTTTTGGGTGTTGTTAATTTGGCCTCTGTACCAGTCATTATCCAACAAAGTAGTAATAACATTGTGGCCATCATTTAAATCATCTAAGGTTTCAAATAACGGCGCAACCGGTAATTTAAAGCTACAACCACTTTCTTTTAACAGCAATTGTACCGCTAAAATATCGGAGGCTGTGCGCGCCATCGAAATAATATATAAGCCAAATGTTTGCTCGTCTTGCTGTGCAATCACGTCAAAGGTGTCGAGTACTTCTTGCACCTCTGGGCTTGGCTGCCAACGCTTAGGTATTAGCGGCCTGCGAGAGTTAAGCTCAGTGAGTAAAAAGGCTTGTTTGTCTTGCTCTTGCCATTGGTTGTAATCGCCTAAACCTAAGTAACGCGTAAGCTCTGAAAACACATCACCATGGCGCGATGAATCTTGGCGTACATCTAATTTAGCTAACCGCAAACCAAAACTATTAAGACGATGTAATACATCCAGTAATAGGCCATCAGCAACTACTTTCATATTGCATTTTAATAGCGAGCGATAGCACACCTCAATTGGATGTTTTATTTGGTTTATATCGGTAATTAAGTCTTGGGCTTCGCTGCGCTGATTTTTTATTTTTGCGCCTAAATGCATTACGGTTTCTAACACTTGGTTTTTAAGTGTTTTAATCACGCAGCGATAAGGTTCAAATTCTTGCCCCGCAAGGGCTATTAGCTCATCACTGGCATCAGACATCGACAGCTCTGTACTTAGCGTTTCTAGATCGCGGCCATATAAGTCCAGTGCCATCCAACGACCATGATCAAGCACCTCTTTGGTTACTTGTGCGGTTACATAAGGGTTGCCGTCACGATCTCCGCCCATCCACGAGGTAAACTCTATTGGGCTGTAGTTTATTGGTAACTCTAAGCTTAAATGCTCTTTTACATGCTGGCTAAACTCACGTAAAAAACGCGGCACTGCATGCCACAAGCTATTTTCAATCACCGCGTAGCCCCACTTTGCTTCATCAACAGGGGTGGGTCGCGAGCGACGAATATCGTCGGTGTGCCATGCTTGGCTAATTAACTGCGCAATACGGTTTAAAATAGCCTCGCGCTCTTGTGCTAAGTTATCAGTTCGCTCCAATGAAGCTAAGCAATCACTTAACTCAACGTGCTTATTAATAATTGTGCGGCGTGTTACTTCTGTAGGGTGCGCGGTTAGCACCAAGTTTATGTGGAGTTTTGAGAGTGTGTCGGCCAAATGATTGTGATTAAGTTGGCCATTATTTGCTTTTGTTGCTAACGTTTTTAATGTTTGAGTGAGAGGATTTAGCTGGCAAAAACCAACATCATTAAAACGCGAAACGGTATGAAACTGCTCGGCAACATTGGCAAGGTTTAAAAAATGATTAAATGAACGGGCAACCGGTAACAGCTCTTCATCGCTGAGCGCATGTAATACTTTTATTAGTGTTTTACGGTCGTTTTCGTTGCCACTGCGAGATGACTTTGATAAAGCTCTTATTTCTTCTACTTTATCTAAAATTGCTTGGCCTTGGGCATCTTTAATTGTTTGCCCTAATAATTGGCCTAGTAAATTTACATTGCCTCGCAAGGCGGCATATTGTTCACTCATTTCTCAGTCTCCTTTGTTTCATGGAGCACTATTAATATCACTATGCGCGGTTATTTAATAGATCCATTTGCAATGGTGTGTCGTAAAAAAGCATATGTAAAATAATTACAAAGCAATAACATGATCATTTTTTACGATGCTAACTGCCCATTGTGTAACGCCGAAATGCAACATTTAAAGCGTGCTGACATTAATAATAAAATAATATTAGAGGACCTCAATGCCACTGACTTTAATACGCGTTTTCCTAAGGTAGATAAAAGTATAGCTATGGCGTTATTACACGCAAGAATGCCATCAGGAATAATGATCTATGGCCTTGATGTAACCTACCAAGCATGGAAAACAGTAGGTAAATATCCTTGGTTGAAGATTATTCGCTTGCCCATAATTCGATTTTTTGCTGATTGCACATACACTTTTTTTGCTAAGTATCGCCAGCCTATAAGTCGTTTCTTAATGCCAAACTCACAGTGTAAAAATAATCAATGTAAAACCAAAAGTGCAGGTGATAAATGAAAACTATTGTTTTATTTGGCGCAAGTAGCGCAATTGCACAAGCTTATATAGCGCATTTAAATAACCAAGTAACCCAGTACCATATTGTTTGCGTAAGCGCGGGCTCGCGCAATGCACAGTACAATAACCTAAATAATATAACGCAACTGCAAAGCGATTATTCAAAGCAAAGCTTAAACAATGTTACCACTACACTACAAAACCAGCAGGCTGATTTACATCAGGTAATTATTTTTAATGGCCTTTTACATAATCAGCAACACATGCCAGAAAAAAAACTAGAGGACATTAACAGCGATTATTTTAATCAACTATTGCAAGTTAATGCGCTTACACCCCTGCTATGCCTGCAAAGTGTATTACCATTATTAACACCTAAAACCCACTGCACTATTACCGCATTAAGCGCCCGGGTTGGCAGCATAAACGACAATAAACTTGGCGGCTGGTATACCTATCGTGCATCAAAAGCGGCGCTTAATATGTTATTTAAAACTGCCGCCGTGGAGCTGGCAAGGCGCGCTAAAAACACTAAGCTCATTTTATTTCATCCCGGTACTACCGACACTGAGCTGTCTAAGCCTTTTCAAAAAAATGTACCACCAAACAAGCTTTTTACTCCTGCGTTTGTAGCGCAGCAATTATTTGAACTGACTAACAATAACCCTAATTTAGAACTTAACGGTGAACCCGCCTACCTAGATTGGCAAGGCATCACTATTTCATGGTAGGTATTTCATGGGAGGTATTCCATGGTAAGTATTTCATAGTAAGGATTTTTTAATGCATTTTACTAAAGCGCGCATTGCAGCACTTGAAAAACACACGCGTACCCACTTTATAAACTCGTTGTCGGGCTTTAAAAGCGCTAACTTAATTGGCACTCAAGACAGCCAAGGCAATACTAACTTATCGATTGTTAGCTCTGTTATTCATTTAGGTGCGCACCCGCCATTAATTGGTATGATAATGCGCCCCCATAGCGTACCCCGTCACACTTTCGAAAATATTTTAGCAACCGGTGTTTATACTATTAATCATGTTAATAGTGCTATTTATCAGCAAGCACATCAAACCTCGGCGCGTTATGATAAAAACGAATCAGAGTTTGCTGCCACTGGTTTAACAGCTGAGTATTTAAATGAATTTACTGCCCCATTTGTACAACAAAGCCGCTTAAAATATGCGGTAAAATACATTGAACATCAGCATTTAGCAGTCAATGGTACTGAGCTTGTGATTGGCGAAATAATGGACGTATATTTAGATGAAGCGGCACTGCAAAGCGATGGCTTTTTAGACTTACAGGCCATAGATACGGTAGCCATAAGCGGGCTCGATAGCTACCACAGCACTAACAAACTAATGCGCCTGCCTTATGCTAAAAAGTAACCAGGCTGCAAATACATTATTTGCAGCTTTTAATCCACTGCAGAGTAATCATGATTGATAAACTGCAATTAATCCCAATATACTCATTATATTCGCTTTACCGCTTTGCCCTAAGGGAAAATAATGAAAACGCTTAAAATTGATATTGTATCGGATGTAATGTGCCCATGGTGCATTATTGGTTATAAAAACCTTGAAAAAGCACTCAGTGAATTACACGGTGAAATAAACGCAGAAATTAGCTGGAAACCGTTTGAGCTTAACCCAAATATGCCGCCTGAAGGCCAAGATCTAAATGAACATTTAACGCAAAAGTACGGCTTAACACCAGAGCAAAGCAAAGATAACCGCCAACGTTTAATAGACGCCGGAAAAGACGCCGACTTCACGTTTAACTTTGACGATAAGCGAATGATAATAAATAGCTTCGATTGCCATCGTTTATTAGCATGGGCTGCCACTTCAAATAAGCAGACCGAGCTAAAACTGGCTTTATTTAAAGCCCACTTTTCTGACTTAGTGAATTTAAACGAGCAACCCGCTTTGCTTGATATTGTTGCAAGTGTTGGCCTTGATACAGACCGTGCTCAAGAAATTTTAGCCGGTGGTGAGTTTTTTCAAGAAGTACGCAGCCAGCAAAGTGACATACAGCAAATGGGTATTACCACAGTGCCTACTTTTATCATAAATGAGCAATACGCCCTTACCGGCGGACAACCTAGCGCTGCATTTGTGCAAGCCTTTAAGCAAATAACTGAAGAAGAAGCACAGCAAAACGCTGAGTAATTAAACTCTGAATTAAAGAATTTAAAAAGGCTGCAATGTGCAGCCTTTTCTTTTAATTTAATTTAATTTAATTTAATTTAATTTAATTTAAAGTATTAAGCCTGTTAAACTGCATTTAATACATGCACTTAATACATGCACTTAATACATGCACTTAATACATGCACTTAAAGAATATTAAGTACGGTAAAGCACTTTGATCACATGCCAGCCAAATTTAGTTTTAACTAAATGCGGCTCTAAAATAGCGCCATTAAACGCAATTTTGTCGAACTGTGGCACCATTTGTCCACGTCTAAATTCACCTAAATCGCCACCTTTTTTACCCGACGGACACGACGAATACTTTTTAGCTAAGGTTTGAAATTTTGCACCTTTACCTAATTGCGTAATAATATCTTCTGCAATTTCTTTATGTTTTACCAGTATATGCAGTGCGTGCGCTGTATTTGCCATGTGAAAGCCTTGTAATATCGGTTAAATTTAAACGCCGCGATTTTAGCACAGCTAATTATATTCAACATAAATAATACTAACCATCGTTTAGCAGATTAGCCGCAGCCATACTTTTTACGCATAACCAGCCCATAGACCCACGGATAACATCATTGACGTTAAATATTAGCTGCATTTTAGTATAACGAGAGCCTGTAAACTTTGTACTGTACAGTTAAAAATAATAACCAAAATTAATATTTATACGCTTATTTGTTGCATCACTATCACCACCCATACTGCCGCCAAGGAAAGGCTGATTTTTCCCAACAGCATAATCAATGAGCGTATACAAATTTCCTGATGTAACCATTACACCGGTTACGTTCATCATTGTATCTTCTTTTAAATCACCCGATTTATCGGTCATTAAATTATAATCGTTGTAAAAAGTTAGATTGCTAATTGGGCCAAAATCCACTGGTAATGAATAGGAAAGGTTTAAATTATAAATTGTAGCTGATGCTGGGATCGTATCGTAAAAGGCGTAGGCACCCACAGCAACAAAATCTGCCTGTTCATTTAAATCATATTCATAATCTGTGTATTGAAACATTATACCCAAATTATCCACATTCCCTTTTGCATGGAATGCATACGCATTGTGCTCACCCGCATTCCCCTCCTCACCTTCAATCCCCCCTAATAATAATGATGCGCCGAGCTCAAAGTTATCAAATTTGTAGGCATAACGCAGGTTTAAGGTGCTGTCATCGGCAAGACCTTGTTGAGGAGTATCATAAAGGCCCTCTCCTGGGGGGCGTGTCCCCACAATATCGTAAGAATAACGGTCGGTTCTATCACTTACATAACCATCAATTCCCCCTAGCTCATCGGTTTTAAAAAATGCGATACGAATATCATGTTTATCATAATTACCTATAAAAGATAAACCCGCATCGTAATCGTCTTCAAGTCCAACATAGAAATTGCTGCTAAAAAAGAAGCTGTTGGAATTGTAGGTAAGATTTCCAAAAGGCACCTGTGTAATACCCACCTGCCCTTGCCAGTTTTCATTAAACTGATAAGCAACATAGGCGTGATGTACTGCCTCCATATATTGATACCACCGGTATTGCGCTGATAACGTTACATCACCAATTGTGCCATTAAAATCTAAACGAAAAACATCAAAATCGAAGTCGCCCCCGCGCTCTTTATCATCAGTATCATAATCTTTAACGCCATATTGAAAGCGGACCGCGCCACCTATTTTAATTGCACTATCTTTAGCTTCGCGGTCTTTTTCCAATTGTTGTTTAATTTCTTTAAGTTCTTGTTTAACCTCAGCCAACTCAGCTGATTCAGCTGCGTTCCCCATAAACGGCAATGCAGTAGAGGCTAAAATAGCCATCGCAATCGATGAAATTTTCATATTATTATCCTGTGATTTTATATTTTTATTTTAAGGTATCAGGTAACTTTAGAGATGGTGTATCGACGACACAATCGTCGTCGATACTGTTGATTATTATTGCAGTTGTTAATACGTTAGCTAGGCAGGAACTCTTTACCCCACCCGGTGCCCGCTTCTTTATTGTCAATCATTGATTGAATTTTTTCGTCGCTATAACCAACACTGGCTAGTACTGCTTGCGTTGAATTACCATAGCGTTCAGTTTCAGGCTGTGCGAAAATAGACGCTTCCGTCGGGCGAATTGAATAATGATCAATCAAGGTAACACGATGACCACTCGGGTGATTACTATACGTTGAGAAAGCATAACTGCCGCGATCTATACCCATAGTTCCATCAGCCTCTCGTGAGTATTGAGCACGTAACTCTTCAATACTCATTGGTTGTACTGCAGCAATCCCCGCCTGACGTAATTTTTTTGCCCAGCTCTCAGCCGAATCATTATTAAACGCCTCACTAAGGAAATCACTGACGCTGTCAGCTTGAGTGATCCCTGATAAGCCATTGACTGTTTCAAGTACTGATAATTCATTACTGTCAGAATCAAGGAACAGCCAACCGTCATTCGCCTTATAAAAATGTGATAACGGATGGTTACCGAGCACTTCACGACCTGATGCTTCATTAAATGGCCCTCGATTTTTATAATCAAATGCAAATTTAATTTGCGCCAGATTTGTCACGGCTGAAAGTGAGGTTCTTGATCTTGATGCTTGCCCCGTTTTTTGTCTGTGATAGAGCGATAGCGCCATACCTAAGCCACCAGCAAAACCACAGTTAACGTCTAATGTCCCTAGGTGAGCGTGCTCTTCTGGTGTTTCATTGCCACCAAAACGACTCATAATCCCGCTATTTGCCTGAATAATATCGTCGTAGCCTATATAGTCAGTTTTCGGGCCTCTCTTCGGGCCACCTAAGCAATCTAAACGGCAAAATAAAACACCAGGATTAATCGCTTGCAAACTGTCATGGTCTAAACCAAGTGGCTTCATTTGACGCTCCGGTGCATTAATAACAACAATATCAACGGATTTAACTAAACGTTCAAAAGCGTGCCGCCCTTCGTCAGTATTAATATTAACTAATGCGCTTTTTTTACCAATATTGGTTTGAAAGGTAAAGAGTGTACCAATCAAGGGATCATAAAGTGGAGTAACAGGGTCAAGCTTTATCACTTCGGCACCAAAGCGGCCTAAAAATGCAGTAGCATGCGGCCCGGCAATAACATTGGTTAAATCTAAAATTTTCACACCATCTAACCAACCGTGTTGAGATACCGGAGCAATATTTTTCCCGGTAGGCCTCACTACCACTTCATCATTGGCAACAGCAGCTAACTGCGACATTGCTTGATCAAAATCAACGTCCTGACGCGGTTTTGGCGTTAACATTTGGCTCACCGACTCTTCAAGCCACGCAATTGGCCCAGGTTGTTTCATTACACCATATTGCGAGTCTGTTACTTCTACAATCAGACCCGATGCATTGCAATGCTCGCTGTTAACCCACTCTTGTGTAGTTCGATGCGGAGCACCTGGAATTTGTCCTTCTCCGAATACAACCCCCCATTCTTCTGATGTTTTAGTTAAAAATACTTTTTTCATTTTGGCTGATATTATATCAGCCCACTTTTTAGGCAGTGGGTAAACACCAATTGATGTTTCACCATCCCACTCGTTTATTGGCAAATGCAGGTCTGCAACCTCTGGTAAGCCCTCAGCTCTAAGCTCATCATAAATACCCATTGCTTTTAAACAGCGGCTAGCATGGTTACGGTGCGACGGACATACCACATAAAAGAATCGGCCATCGCTACATTGGTAGGTACGATAAAATGGGTCTAAGTATTCTTGTAATTGTTGATAACTCAGATCCATCGCAATGTTATTTTCTTTACGATAAGCAATTTCATGCTCACGCATTGTTAGATAACGATCTGGCATATTCTCAATAACGACCGAGTTGTACGACAACCCTTCCATTAAGGCCGCCACAATCGGTACTTCAATGCTATCTCCTCGCCCTGATTTTTCACGTGACAGCAAGGCCATAATCACCGAACTGGCTGCTAAAGTGGTTGCATAAGATGAACCCAGTGCTAAAGGTGAAAAGCTCGGATTTAAACCCATTAGTACGCGATTGAATCCCATATCGGTAAACGCACCCGATGATGCAGCAACGATTGCTTCGGTTGCTTTCCATTCGCTGCGAAGCTGATCGTTACTAGCAAAACCAGGTAATGATAAGGTAATTAACTCGGGACGATTTTCACGTAACTTTTTAAAGTTGATACCTAAGCGATTCATTACATTTGGAGTAAAACTTTCAAGTACAACATCCGCATTTTCAATTAACATTAACGCTTTATCAAGCCCGCTTTGTGATTTCAAATCCAATCGTAAACAGCTTTTATTACGATTTAAAATAGCATTAGCGGGATGGTCCCATTGCGGACCCTCTGGTGGATCGATATGGATAACGGTTGCACCTAAATCGGCGAGGATCATCGCGACAGCGGGCCCAGCGATTTGTTGGCCAAAATCAATTACACGCACTCCGACTAACGGTAAATTCTGTTTCATATTAAATTGTCCTTAGGCTATTTTCACTAATTAACACCCATACTATTGGACTTGACATTTTTCCAATCTGTTACGGGATATCATTTAACCAACTCCAAGTTAAAACTTAGAATATTATTATTTATTAAAGCGTTAACTGAAAATACATGGCAGCTATAGCGCGTCACGTGGTTCAGTGAGTTGATAATAGGGGGTCTTTAGAAAGTGAACCAGCAATAAAAAACACCCCAAAGGTATAAGTTTATTTATGCTTAAATCAGGTGCTGTCAATACGCAACAGTACAACAGTCGAGTGAGAATATATTCGCCGTGGGGAATTTTAAATATGTGAGTGAACTAGCAAAAGAGGCAATACATCCATGTATTGCTTGCTAAAATGGTAGAAGTTATTGTTGCGCCACCTCCGCTAATAACCAGTTTCTAAAGATTTCGGCGTGCGGATGCTTTGCCTGTGAACGGGTATAAACCAAATAAAATGCTTCATCAGTTACTATTTTTTGCTCAAATGGCACAACTAAGTGACCCGCTTTTATCATATCTTCTACTAAGCTGGTGCGTCCAAGTGCCAGTCCTTGTCCAAGTGCTGCCATTTCTAATGCGGTAACTAAAGTATCAAATTGAAAGCCTTGACTCGGCTTTATATGCTCATGATTGGTTTGTTTTAACCAATGTCCCCAGCCTTCTTCATAGCCAATTACATGTAACAAACTATGCTGAGACAAATCTTCAGGGGTTTTTAATGATTTGTTTTTTATCAAAAAATCGGGACTGCAAACCGGAAACAACTCATCCCATGTAAGGCGGTCTGATTTTAATGATTGCCACTTTCCTTTGCCATAACGGATCTCAAAATCGTTATCGGCAGACGTTTCTCTTTCATCAATCCAGATGTTACTCGTGAGCTGTAAATTTATATGGGGATGTAGCTCCCTAAAACCACTTATTTTTGGCGCAAGCCATTTTAAAAAAAACACCAAGTTAACTTTAACATTAAGCAAATCTGTCCGGCTATGGCCAAAAATTTCTTCGGTGGCAATACTCAATCGTTCAACCGATTCGTGTACGGCAGGCAAATAAGCGGATCCCGCACTAGTAAGCTCTAATCCCCGGGGTAAGCGCTTGAATAATACCGCCCCTACTTGACTTTCAAGACCTTTAATTTGTTGGCTAACCGCTGCTTGAGTGAGATTTAATTCGAGGGCAGCATGCGTGAAACTTAAATGCCGCGCGGCAGCCTCAAATGAGCGGATCCAATTAAGGGGGGGTAATCTTCTTTTCATGCTTTGTTCTCATTATTGTTATTGTCTATAAATTTTCAGCAAGGCACATCTGCTGTGGCTATTCCCTTACATGGGCTTGGCCAAGATGCGGCTCGTTGCTCGTATTTTTACTATTTCTACATGGAGCAAGAACAGTAGACTAATGCCGCAGTCGTAATCAAAAATGATTATGCTACAGTCCTCGCGTCGCAAATTAAAGCGGATTTGTTTGCGTAAATTACAATCCAAAAGGATCGACAGCCCTAGCTGCAGTCATCTTGGCCTTAATTGCGAATAATATTTCATAAATACTGAATTATATTCATAAATATTTTTATACCTTTGGGGTCGTTTTTATTGGTTGTGAATATTTCGACTCTTCCACAGAATGAGGCTCGTGTCACTTTCGGTCATATTTATATGCGGTATCTATATACAATCATTAAATCACTGATACTTCATAGCGAACCGATGAATATAACTAAAACTAGAACAGCATATTTAAGACACTTAACTTTGTACATGATAATTCATGGCAAAACAAACCGACAATACTGGTGATTAATGCCAACCAGTAGTTAATACAGGAGACACTGCATGAATAATATTTCAACAATGATTAAAACCGAAGGGCTGCTGTCAGGGGCTAACCCCATTATGGCGATTGGCTCTGCGATACTCGTCGCTTTTTTTGTGCTGTTTACCATCCTTACCCCGGAATACGCTGGCTTAATTTATGCCTCTGCTAAACACTTTATAGCCTCTAATTTTGCCTGGTACTACATTGCCTTAGCTAGTTTTTTCTTATTTTTAGCTGTTTATACTGCATTTAGTCGCTACGGGAGTATTCGCCTAGGTCGTGATGATGAAAAACCCGAGTATAACTTTTTTTCCTGGTTTGCGATGCTTTTTGGTGCCGGCATTGGTATTGGTATCCTCTTTTGGAGTATCGCCGAGCCCATTTACCATTTCCAAAATAATCCCTTTTTAGCACAAGGGCAGGCATTAACAGCTGAAGCTGCACAAGTCGCTATGCGGATTAGTATTTTTCATTGGGGATTACATGGATGGGGAATATTCGCGATGGCAGGTTTGTCACTAGCTTACTTCACATACCGAAAAGGGATGCCCTTGTCCGTTCGCTCTGGCCTGTATCCTATTTTTGGTGAACGTGTATATGGCCCTATTGGTCATGCGGCTGATTTACTAGCGGTATTCGGTACGGTATTTGGTATTGCAACCTCATTAGGGCTGGGTGCTCAGCAAATGAATGCCGGTCTGAGTCATTTATTTGATATCGAAGTATCCACGATTAATCAGGTACTGCTGATCACGGTTATTTCTGTATTAGCGACATTATCTGCATTAAGTGGTGTCAATAAAGGAATTAAGATCCTCAGTGAATACAATATGCATTTAACCACAGTAATATTGACCTTTTTCTTAGTATTGGGTCCTACGGCTTATCTGTTAGGTGCATTTGCCACCAACATAGGCGATTACCTCGTTAACGCTGTATCTCTTGGCCTTTGGATAGATCCTGACCCTAAAGGACAATGGCAAGGCGCGTGGACTCTTTTCTACTGGGGCTGGTGGATTGCTTGGGCTCCGTTTGTAGGCATGTTTATAGCGCGAATATCTAAAGGTCGTACCATTAAAGAGTTTGTATTAGGTGTATTACTTGCCCCCACTATTTTAGCCGCCTTCTGGATCACTATATTTGGTAATACCGCAATATTTATCGAATTATTTGGCGTTGGTGGGATTACTGAAGCGGTTAATAAAGATATCACTATGGCACTCTTTACTACGCTCGAACTGATGGAACTCGGTCCTTTACTCACGCTAATTGGGGCATCAATCTGTGTCGCTATGTTAGTGACCTACTTTGTGACCTCAGCAGACTCTGCCACCTTAGTCATCTGCACACTTATATCAATGGGCGATACCAATCCACCGGCACGTTTCAGAGTATTCTGGGGACTTTCAATTGGCGCCGTTGCTGGGGTACTACTACTTGCGGGTGGACTGAAAGCATTGCAAACAGCGTCTATTGTGGCCGCGCTACCCTACTCAATAGTACTTATATTAACCACCTGGGCGCTATTCAAATCGCTCCGTCAAGAGCTGTCGCCCAATGAGACGACTCTCGATTATAACAAGATAAACGATGTAAATGTTGACCCTATTGAGCACAACAAGAAGTTAAAAGCCGCACAATCCATTTCTTAATTATTTATTTTCGCTGTAAGTGTATGACACCACCTACAGCTAAACGTATTTATTACTGTAATGATTAATTATCGAGATGTTTATACCAACATCTTAAATTGTAGAATTTTAATAAGGAACTATTTCTATGTCTTCACAAACAATATTGCCACGTATTTTACAAGTTGGTGGCGGCGCAAGCCTTGAAGTACCGAATGTGTTAGCTAGTCTCAATTGTAATCGCGCTTTAATTGTTACCGACAAGATGATGGTTAAGTTAGGTTATGCCCAGACGATCCAAACAGTTTTACAACAGCATGATATTGCTTGTGATGTTTTTGATAATACGGTACCCGAACCAACGGTCGCCTCTATTCAAGCAGGCGTTATCAAAGCCAAAAATGGTGATTATGACTGCATTATTGCTTTAGGTGGAGGCAGCCCTATTGACAGTGCTAAAGCCATTGCGATTTTGGCTAAACATGGGGGGGTAATGCAAGATTACCGTTTTCCTCGACTGGTTACAGAGCAAGGCTTACCGGTTATCGCTATACCCACCACAGCGGGTACAGGCTCTGAAGTCACTAAAGTGACTATTATCACCGATGAGGAAAATGATGAAAAAATGCTCTGTGTCGGTATCGGCTTTATGCCCGTTGCTGCCTTAGTAGACTATCAATTAACTATGAGCGTACCGCCTAGAACAACGGCCGACACTGGTATTGATGCATTAACACATGCCATGGAAGCCTATGTAAGTAAGAAGGCCAATAGCTATAGCGATTGCCAAGCCATTGCTGCTATTAAGCTAATAGCTCCTAATTTACGCAAAGTATATAACGACGGCAGTGATGAACAAGCTCGTGAAGCGATGATGCTCGGGTCAACCCTTGCCGGTGTTGCATTCTCTAGCGCATCGGTGGCACTAGTGCATGGCATGAGCCGCCCGATTGGTGCATTTTTCCATGTTCCCCATGGCCTATCTAATGCGATGTTGTTACCCAGCGTTACTGCATTTTCAATAGCGGCTGCTCCGGCACGTTACGCTGATTGCGCACGGGCAATGGGTATAGCAACCACTCAGGACAGCAATGATCAGGCTAATCAGAAATTATTAATCGAACTTCGCGCGCTGAATGACGAATTAGCGGTACCCACCCCAGCAGAATTTGGGATTAAACGCGATGAGTTTTTCGAGGTGTGTCAAACAATGGCCGAGCAAGCATTAGCTTCTGGTTCACCAGGCAATAATCCTATTGAACCGTCAATCAACGAGATGATCACAATTTATCAAGGGTTATGGGATTAACCTTTACCACTAATATTATTTTTTAACCATTTTAGGAATTATTTATGAATACTATCGGACATTTAATTAACGGTGAAATCTGTACTGACGCTGCTCGTACTCAAGATGTGTTTAACCCTGCCACTGGTGAAGTCATTCGCCAAGTCGCACTTGCTTCTGTAGAAACAGTAGAGCAAGCAATAGCGAGTGCTCAAGCGGCATTTCCACAATGGCGTAATACTCCACCGATAAAACGTGCACGAGTGATGTTTCGTTTTAAAGAATTGCTTGAAGCGAATGCAGATAGAATATGCCAAATGATAGGCGAAGAGCATGGCAAAATATCTCATGATGCAGCCGGCGAGCTTCAACGTGGGATCGAGAACGTTGAATATGCATGTGGCGCGCCAGAGCTATTAAAAGGTGAGCACAGTAAAAATGTTGGGCCTAACATTGATTCATGGAGCGAATTTCAGCCTTTAGGTGTCGTTGCCGGTATTACACCATTTAACTTCCCTGCAATGGTGCCGTTGTGGATGTTTCCAATGGCGATTGTATGTGGTAATTGCTTCATTTTAAAACCGTCGGAGCGCGATCCAAGTGCTACGCTCTTTATTGCCCAATTATTAAAAGAAGCTGGCCTGCCTGATGGTGTAATGAGCGTAGTTAATGGCGACAAAGTGGCCGTTGATGTGTTGTTATCTGACCAACGAATAAAAGCAGTTAGTTTTGTTGGTTCGACGCCGATTGCAGAATATATTTATGCTACAGCAAATGCCAATGGCAAGCGCTGCCAAGCATTAGGTGGAGCAAAAAATCACGCTATCGTGATGCCAGATGCTGACATGGACAATGCGGTAAATCAGTTATTGGGCGCTGCATTTGGTTCATCTGGTGAGCGCTGCATGGCGTTATCTGTGGCTGTCGCTGTTGGTGATGTTGCTGGTGATGCGTTAGTGGCCAAAATGACTGCGGCGATGAGTAATCTAAAAGTAGGAGCATACAGTGATAACAGTAATGATTTTGGCCCTGTAATTACCCGCCAGCATCGCGATAAAGTAGTTGGCTATATTAATCATGCCCAAGAGCAAGGAGCAACCATAGTGGTTGATGGCCGTCACCCTGAAGTGGCCGGTTATAGCGATGGTTTTTTTGTCGGCGGCACATTAATTGATAATGTCACTTCAGAAATGGTGAGCTATAAAGAAGAAATTTTTGGTCCAGTACTGCAAGTTGTACGTGTGCAAACAATGCAACAAGCCATGAATTTAATTAACGACCATGAATACGGTAATGGTACCTGTATCTTCACTCGTGATGGTGAGGCGGCTCGCTACTTCTCTGACAACATTGAAGTCGGTATGGTCGGTATTAACGTACCATTACCAGTGCCTGTCGCTTATCATAGCTTTGGTGGCTGGAAGCGTTCGCTGTTTGGTGATCTTCATGCTTACGGTCCAGATGCAGTCCGGTTCTACACTAAACGTAAAACGATTACCCAACGTTGGCCTTCTGCCGGTATTCGCGAAGGGGCTGAGTTCTCAATGCCAACCTTGAAATAAGCGATACTTTAATTTTACTGAGTTTTTATATTAATGGTTTAGCGATACCTTCTTGTGCATAAGGTATCGCTTTTTTATGCGCTTTGAGCGTGGTCAACTTGTCAATTTTTATCCGGAGTTAATCTATGCATTCGACTTTTAAAGCACAGTTCACTCTGTTTATTAGTTGTTTCATTTTACTATTAGCGAATGGCTTAATTAATCTATTATTGCCTGTACGTATGAGCTTAGACGGTGCGGGTATTGATACTATTGGCATGGTGTTGTCGCTTTATTTTGTGGGTATGTTATTGGGTGCCTTGCTCAGTATTAATCTAATAAAACGTGCCGGGCATATTCGAGTTTTCGCCGGTTGTGTTGCTTTAGCCGCCATTGCTATTCTGATCTGTAGCCTCTATACAGAGCCATTCGTATGGGGCGCGATGCGCCTAGTGACAGGCTTCTGTAATGCGTGTGCATTTACCGCAATGGAAAGTTGGCTCAGTTCAAGTTCTACAAAAGAAACGCGGGGGAAAACCCTAGGTGTCTACAACGCGGTGTTGTTAGGTGGACTGTTTAGCGGTCAGTTCTTTATGAACCTAGCCGATCCTACAGATACGACCTTATTTGTGGTTGCAGGAATTTTGCTTTGTGCTGCAGTGATCCCTTTAGTATTGAGTCGTAACCCTGGGCCTATTATCGAGGAAGTTAGCTCGATGTCACTGCGGGCGCTCTATAAAATATCCCCCTTGGGCGTGGTCTGCTGTTTCGTCTCTGGAATGATTTATTCAGCATCATTTAATTTACTGCCTATTTTTGCTGGCCAATATAATATCGTTGATTTTGAACTTTCTCTCTATGTAGGCACGGCAATCTTAGGTGCTTTCATCCTCCAGTTCCCTGTAGGCTACTTGTCAGATCGTTATGATCGTCGCACCGTATTATTTGGTTTACTAATCATTTCAGCACTGGCTGATTTGGCTATCCCGCAGTTTGCCAAAGTCGATAACCTATTAGGTGTGTTTACTGCAACCGCAATCACTTGTGGTATTATTGCCTGTACATATCCTTTGAGTATATCAGAAGCGTTTGATAGGTTACGCCAAAATCAGATGGTTGCAGCTATGGGAGCAATGATTTTTACCTTCGCTGCTGGCGGCGTGATCGGCCCATATGCTGCGTCCGTGGTAATGAATACGTTTGGCAGTGTTTTTCTATTCTATTTTTTAGCACTCATCCAATTACTTTTAGCAGGGTTTGTTATTTACCGCATGACAGTACGTAAAGCCTTACCGATAGAAGATCAGGAAAGCTTTGTTATGCAAGGGGCGGAGTTTTTTTCTGGAGTTGATCTCGACCCCAGAACTGAGTTTATAGAGCCAGAAAAAAAACTGAGTGTTGAAGAAGAGATTACCCTGTCAATTGCTGAGTCAGATCCTGCATCAGCTGTAAAAATGACTCAAGTCATTACGAAACATAACCCGACCATAGGTTTGAATATCGCTAAAGCTGTCGCCGCGACTGAAAGCGTCAATGTCTTACGTCTTCATGAAGTATTGAAAGATACTATACCAGAGAAAATAATTGATGTTACCCGTGCACTTATCACGGCTCAACCTGAACTGGCTGATGAATTAATTCAACAACTGGCACAGTGGTATCCCGAACAAATGGTTCAAATGGTCATTGCTATTGCTCACTCATTACCAGAACTGCGGGCAGAAATAATATCTGTGCTGCTCAAACTAGCACCCGAAGCAGTGACTAAAATAAAAACCGATTACGCTGCAATGTTGGTCGAAGAACGTCAAACAATACGCCCTGCAGATAGAACCCCAGCGGTCATCTTACGTTGAGTTTTTAGTCTCTGTTTTATAAATCGTATTTATATCATTGCTGATGAACAAGCAATGATTAACTAGTAATTGCCGATTATTGCTACATTTACGCTACAAAAACCCTTTTAATAAGCTATCATTTTTTATCTCCTTGGGTATTTACTAGTGTTAAAAGCCATTTTTTGGTATAACTTATTCATTAGTAATACATGTCAGACCACTTTTTAAGAGAACACACTATGCCTTACGCACACATCACTGGTTGGGGTAAATGCATTCCACCAGCAAGCATTAGTAACGACGAAATTAGCAAAATAGTGGATACCACAGACGAGTGGATAACATCACGAACAGGTATTAAATCTCGCAGAGTTAGCCATGTAAGTACTGCAGAGCTTGCTACTGTTGCGGCTAAGCATGCGATTGCTTGTGCCGGTATTGACGCTAAAGATATTGATTTAGTTATTTTAGCCACCTGTACGCCATCAACTATGGTGGCAAATACTGCGTCGTTAGTGCAAAAGAATATTGGCGCTGTGGGCGCTGCCGCTATGGACACTAACGCAGCTTGTTCAGGGTTTTTATATGCTCTACAAGCAGCAACAGCGCAAATACAAGCCGGTATGATTAAAAAGGCTGTGGTTATTGCTGCAGAGCGCATGACTTGGTATGTAAACTGGTCGCGCCGTGACAGTGCGGTATTATTTGGCGATGGCGCGGGTGCCGTAGTACTTGAAGCTGCCGATACACCTGCAGGTTTACTTGCGACTAAAACCGGTTGTGACAGTACAGATCGTGATATTTTACATATCGAAAACTTTGGTAGTGACTTAAATAAATATGAGCCGATTGGCCCATCTAATTTACTATTTGAAGGACGTGAAATATTTAAGCGCGCTGTAAAAGGCATGAGTGAAGCATGCGACGACGTACTAGCTCAAGCAAATTTAAATCTAGACGATATAAACGTATTAGTGCCGCATCAAGCTAACTTACGTATTATTCAAGCCATTCAGCACCGTTTAAAAGTGCCAGATGAAAAAGTAATGGTTAATATTGGCCAGTACGGTAATACATCGGCAGCGACAATTGCCATTGCACTTTGCGAGGCGGTGGAGCAAGGTTTAATTAAACCACACTCAAATATTATGTCGGCAGCCTTTGGCGCTGGCCTTACGTGGGCTGCTAGTTATATTAAATGGGGCGAGCGTGTAACACCTATTAGTGTAAGTGATGCACAACTTCCTCCTTGCGATAAAACCGGCTTAGAGTTAGTTGCTCCAGCGGTAAAAGCATGTAAAGAAGCAGAGCCAACCTAAATAGGCAGCTACTTATTGAAACGCACTTAATTGTGCGTTTTTTGTTTTTAGTGTTTGTATTTAATTACACAATTTAGAGAGCGCGTTATGAAACTACTTGGCATTCATCATGCCGCTATTATTTGCAGCGACTACCCTCGCGCTAAGCATTTTTATAGCAAAATATTAAAGCTTAAAATTATTAATGAGCACTTTAGGGCCGCACGAAATTCTTATAAATTAGACTTAGCTTTACCTGATGGCAGTCAAATTGAGTTATTTTCGTTTGCTGGCGCACCAGAGCGCCCAAGTTACCCTGAAGCACAAGGGTTAAGGCATTTGGCATTTAAAGTAAGTGATGTGCACGTGGCTAAAGCGTATTTAGAGTCGCAAGGGGTTAGTGTAGAGGACATAAGAGAAGATGAAATAACCGGCAAAAAGTTTACTTTTTTTGCCGATCCAGATAATTTACCGCTTGAGTTGTATGAGGTTTAACACCTCATACTAAATACTCGATTATTAGGGTCTTATATGGACTCCCTATTAATGTCAAAAATAAAATTGAAATAAATTAGATGCTAGCTTATATACGGGCTCAAATTGAGGAGCTACCCCTGGCCTCAAATGTATTCGCACCTTCATGACTTTTCTGTTGAGCAGTTTTTCAAACTTCAGACCCTAACAGTCTATTGAAGGTCGGTCTTACCTATTTCAATCGATCTTTCTGACAAGTTTTTAAGCCACAAGTAATTGTGGCTGATAATCTTTGTTATGCTTTTGCATTGCAAAAGCCGTTCTGATTGTTTTATTTGCTAACGCTATTGCGGCTACTTTTTTGCCTCGACGTACACTTAATTCTTTTAACCATATATCTTTTTGGCTACGAACTTCTCTTTTTTCTAGTTGTGAAACAACAGCTAATGCGCCTTTATACAAAGCACTACGCAGCTTCTTATTTCCTATTACTTTAGATATCGAGCCTATCTTTTGTTTTCCCCCGCTACTATGCTGTACTGGTGTTAGACCAAAGCAGGCCGCAGCTTCTCGACCATTTTTAAAATGGGTTGTATTACCTAGTGCTATTTTAATCAGTATTGCACAGACCGGTCCCACGCCTTCTAATGCTTGCAAGCGTATACAGGTTTGATCTTCTTTAATTACTTCATGCAATTGCTTTTCAATCAGCTTCACCTCTTCGACCGCCTCAGTAAAACGCTGATAAACTCGGTTAATTGTGAAGCGAAAAGCGCCTGTTAGGCTGTTTTCAGCATCTTCTAATATCTCAGGTATCGCTTGGGTCAACTTCGTATCCCCTTGAGCAATTGGGTAACCAAACTCTAACAATAAAGCTCTTAGTTGATTACCTAAGCTGACTTTTTGTTTGACTAATAAATCACGCATACATTCAATGCCTTGTAAGCATTGCTCTTGCACTGAAAGTAAACGACTTCCTTTTATATGAGGCTGTCTCGCTGCAACTGAAATAGCCAGCGCATCATTTGCATCGGTTTTCTGCCCTTGACGAAACGCTTTTACCTGTCGCGCGTTGATCGCTTTGATCTGGTGCCCTGCCTGTTTAGCAAATTGCGCCCAATAATGCGTACCACCACATGATTCCATAGCAACTAAAGATTGCTGTTCTTTAATTAATAACTCTTTAAGCTTGGCTCTGCTTATTGTTTTGTTATAAATAACTTTGCCATTGCTTTGCGTTTTGCAAACTTGAAATAAATTTTTTGCTAAATCAATCGCTATCACATTACAATTCAACATGTATGGGCTCCTTAGTAAAAGTTTGAACACTTATTACGTTACTTCTGATGGAAGTGGGAGTCCATACATCTGTTTATCTTTCAAGGTTAAATTTGCAGCAGTGTGTTTGGTATTTAGGCAAGGCAGAGCCTATGTGATGTGGTTATTCCCCATAAATAGGCGATAACGTAGCATCAATGCCAAACATGCGCTGCCCGAAGGGTTCTGCCTAGGGGCGATTGACTCTTTGTTGCTCGGTTTTTACTTAGCCCACTAGGTTACAAACCTCGCGCCGTGATTAAATCGCCCCTAGTTTGAACAAATTTTAATCCGCAAAGGTCAACAGACCCTAGTTAAAACGGTTTTGCAGGTAATTAAATACAGCACGAATACCTAACGCTTCTCCGCCTACTGGGCGACCTGGTAGAGCACGTAAGTTCCATGCCATTACATCAAAATGTACCCAAGGCGTAGTTGGCTCAATAAATTCTTTTAAATACAGTGCAGCGGTAATTGCACCGCCAAATGGGGTGCTTGCACAGTTTGCCATATCGGCAACATCACTGTTTAAAAATGACTTATATTGATCAAATAACGGCAGTTGCCATACCGGATCGCTTACACTCAACCCTGCGTCCATAATACTATTAGCAATAGTACGCTCAGTACAGAAAAACCCTGGTAGTTCAGTGCCCAAAGCAACTCGACACGCACCTGTTAAGGTAGCAAAGTCAATTATAAGCTCAGGCTCGTCGTTTTGGGCTTCGCTAAGCGCGTCACATAATACTAAACGTCCTTCGGCATCGGTATTGTCAATTTCAACCATAATGCCTTTACGGGTTTTTACTACATCGCCAGGGCGAAATGCGTTACGCGAAACCGCGTTTTCAACCGCAGGTACTAACACGCGTAATCTAATTGGTAAATTAGCAGCCATTATAAGCTGAGCAAGCGCAATAACATGCGCTGCGCCGCCCATGTCTTTTTTCATGTTACGCATACCGGCACTCGGTTTTAAGTCAAGCCCGCCTGAGTCAAAACATACACCTTTACCAACCAAAGTAATTAATGGTGCGTCTTTTGCGCCCCATTTTAAGTCGAGTAAACGCGGCTTATTTTCACTCGCACGACCAACCATATGAATTGTTGGGTAGTTTTGCTCTAACAGCTCATCTCCAATCCACTGAGTAAAGTCTCCATCAAAGGTGTCGGCTAAATCACTCATGACTTGTGCTAAATGTTGCGGCATCATATCGGCAGCCGGGGTATTAACTAAATCGCGGGCTAAACCAATTGCGTCGGCTTGTTGTTTTATTTGCTCGTAAAGTGTTTTGTCAGCAATACCTAACTGCGCTTTTGCGGTGACTTTTTCTTTGTACTCACTAAATTCATAACCACCCAATACAAAGCCTAAAGCAAGCTGCTCTATTAGGTGTTTTTCACCTTGAATTTGATAACAACCTACCGGTAACTTGGTGGCTAAGTCGCCTGCAGCCCAAAAGTCATCACTGCTGCGCATTATGCAATAAACATGGTTAAGCTCACCCGTTTCAGGGTTTGGTACTAATGCTAGCCCTTGCTTTTCAAAACCACTATTTGCTAACCAGTTTTGTACAAATGTAGGTTGCTGCGTAAGCCAATCGGTTAATTCGTTTTTAAGGATAAAAGATAAAGGAATTCCAGAAGAAGTATGACGAAGTAATGCACTCATTAAATGACTCACAAAATATAAATGGTCACTAAGCATAACAATAAGGAGACGCAAAAGGTATCGCTAATTTTGCCAATTATAGATTACTTTTTTAATGAGTTTTGTGGGTCTTGCTTTTGATTTTCTTGAGCTATTTCACGATCAAGCTCTTTAACTGAACGATTCATATTGAAGGAGCTAGGCAAAACATCAACGCCAACTAAGCGGCCCAGTTTAACCACCAAGGGAATAGTTAAAGGCGCAAACGGTAATATGGCAAATACCCCTAAACCCAAACCCTTTAAAATATCTACAAATTGCTCGTTTGCACGCTTTAATTCGGCTTTATTTGTTTGCCCTTGTGTGTAGCGTTTATAAATTGAAAGCATTTCTTTTGTTTCTTGTCTTTCTTGCGCAAGCGCAATTTTAAGCGCAACCATAGCACGACGAAAACGCAATTGCTGGCGCTTGGAACTAATTTTAACAACCCGCCATGGTGCGCGGTGTATGACTTTATATAATCGCATTGGCGTATTCTCACACAGGGATTCAAGTTCACAAAGAATAATTTACATGCCAAGGTCAATACTTTATTATTTACAGCCTTTTTAGTATTTAAAAAACCTTAATATGCAATTAAATGTACTACCTGCAGTCGCAAAACCAGAAAAACCTAAGCCAGACGAGTGCTGTGGTGGTGGAAGTTGTTGCCCATGCGTATGGGATGAATATAAAGAGCAGCTCGCTATTTGGAAGCGCGAAAACGAGCAACACAAAACAACAATAAAGTAACAAAAACATTTACCCCCCTTATTTAAACCGCCCTTAATTTAACCTTTTCCTTAATCAAACTGCGCATTACAGGCTGTACACGCTGTATTGTTGCAATTTAATAAAAAACGCCCTTTTTGTTAAGTAATGGTTAACCACCTGTTGCTATGTTTGTTTTTTATCTATAATCTATAAGCTGGACTCACAGGAAGTGGGCTTAATTTATTAAGCTTTAAGGAGTCAGCAAGTATTACCTTTCTCCCCGTGAAATGTGACTAGTCCGCTACAAAAATAACTCGTGTTACACAAACATGATTAACAAAACTATTCTAACTGGGGATATTTAGAATGAAATTAAAAAGCAATGTGCTAAACCAGGCAGTTAAATTTGCCTTAGCCACCACGACAGCCGGATTGTTTATATCTGGCTCCGCTATTGCAGCCGACGCGCAAACAACAGCTAAAGTTAATAAGAACCTAGAAAAAATTGCTGTTGTTGGTACACGCTCAGCACCTCGCTCTATTGGTGATTCACCGGTTCCTATCGATATTATTGGTGGTGAAGAGCTAAGCAAGTCAGGTAACACCGACATGCTAGAGCTATTAAAGGGCGCTATACCTTCATTAAACGTACACTCTATGCCAATTAGTGACGCAGCGTCATTAGTGCGCCCAGCTAACCTTCGGGGCTTACCATCAGACAGCACACTTATTTTATTAAATGGTAAACGCCGACACCGCGCTTCTGTTATCGCCTTTTTAGGTGGTGGTATTAACGATGGTGCTCAAGGTGCCGATATTTCGGTTATTCCAAGCATTGCCCTTAAGCAAGTAGAAGTACTGCGTGACGGTGCTGCTGCACAATATGGCTCTGACGCTATTGCAGGAGTTATAAATTTTGTATTAAAAGATGCCTCTGAAGGTGGCTCTCTTGAAGTCCGTAAGGGCGAGTATTACGAAGGTGATGGCGATACCACTCAAGTTTCGGGCAATATTGGCCTTCCTTTTACCGACAATGGCTTTGCAAATTTAAGCTTTCAATATAAAACCGCAGATGCAACCAGCCGCTCAGTACAACGCTTTGATGCTAAAGCACTTAATGATGCCGGCGTACCCGACATAGCACCTATTACTCAAGTATGGGGCGCACCAGAAGTTAACGACGACATTTCAATTTTTGGTAATGTAGGTTTAGAGCTAACCAATAATTCAGAGTTTTACATGTTTGGTAACTACTCTGAGCGTGATGTAAGAGGTGGTTTTTATTACCGTAACCCTCACACTCGCCCCGGTGCTTATTCAAATGACGGTGGCGATACTTTACTCGTTGGCGATTTAACCGGTGATATGAGTGGCAACTGCCCAACCATTGCCATTGATGATAACGTGCTTGATAATCCAGAGTATATTAATGGCGTTGCAAATAACCCTGATTGTTTTGCATTTAATGAAATGCTGCCGGGTGGTTTTACACCAAACTTTGGCGGTAATATTACCGATGCGTCACTCACTATTGGTACTAAAGGTCAGTTTACTGATGGTTTTTTAAAGGATGTGTATTACGACTTAAGCGGCACGGTTGGTTATAACGAATCTCGCTACTTTATTTACGACACGATTAATGCATCTTTAGGCCCAGAAAGCCCACGTGACTTTAGCCCAGGTAAATACGAACAATTAGAGAAAAACTTTAACTTTGATCTATCCAAAGGTTTTGATTTTGGCCTAGCATACGATGTAAACATAGCATCAGGCTTAGAATGGCATGAAGAAACCTTTACTGTGATCTCTGGCGATGAAGCCTCGTTTATTGCAGGACCACTTACCGATCAAGGCTTTGGTATTGGCTCAAATGGCTTCCCGGGGTTTAAACCCTCTGATGCCGGTGAATATAGCCGTCGTAACTACGCCGCTTATGTTGATATAGAAGCCCCCTTTACTGAAGAGTTTTTAATGGGTCTAGCCGTTCGTTTTGAAGATTACGATACCTTTGGCACGACAACTAACTACAAATTAATGGCTCAGTATCACTTAACTGAAGATTTAAATATTCGTGGTTCAATCAGCACAGGCTTTAGAGCGCCAACGGTTGGCCAAGCTAATGTGAGTAACGTACAAACAAACCTTAGCAGCGGTGTATTAGTAGATTCAGCATTATTACCACCTACTAACCCAATTGCAATACAACTTGGCGGGCAAGAACTAGAGCCTGAAGAATCACAAAGCTATACTTTTGGTGCTGTGTACACGCTTGGCGATTTATTTTTAACGGTAGATTATTACAATATTCAAGTTGATGAGCGCATTAGCCAATCAGACAAAATTGAACTTAGCCAAGCAGATAAAGACAAACTTACTGCATCGGGCATTCCTAATGTACAAAACTTAGCACAGGTAAGCTTTTTTACTAATGATTTTGACACCACTACACAAGGTGTTGATTTAGTGGCTAACTACTCTACAGAGTTACTTAACGGCAGCTCAACATTTAGCTTAGCGTACAACTGGAATGAAACCGAAGTTACCCGCTCAACCATTATTACAGGGCCATTTAAAGTAAGCCGCCTTGAAAATGACTTACCTAATCACCGTGCAACTCTAAGCTGGGCACAACAATGGGAAAGCTTCTCAGCGTTTACCCGCGTAAACTACTTTGGTGAATACCAAGGTGTGCATGTAGATTATGACGAAACAGCTAAAATGGCAGATGCTGCGGTTACCTTAGATGCCGAAATTACTTATTTTTTAAACGAATCAATGAGCTTTTCTGTAGGTGCACAAAACTTACTTGACCAAGAAGCTGAAAAACTTGATTTTAGTGGCGCTAGCGACTTTATCCCGAATAATAATTGGGGGGGTCAATACTACGAAACATCACCATTTGGTATTAACGGTGGTTATTATTACGTTAAAGCAACTTATACTTTTTAATCCTTATTGGTCATAAGGTAAAGGCGAAATGTGAAAGACATTTCGCCTTTTTCGCTGTATAGATAGTCAAGACAGAATCAACAGGAATGTTAAAGTTACAATGCTACTTAAAAAAGCGAATCAGTTACTGGCAGAAAACAAACTTAAAGATGCTGAGTTTTACTACAAAACAATACTTAAAGCCGATGCTGATAACGGCGAAGCCCTGTTTGGTTTAGGCCGAATTGCACTGCGCTTAGAGCGTAATGATGATGCTGTATATTTATTACAAAAAGCCTGTGAACGCCTGCCTTATATGCTTGAACCTCTACACGCACTGGCTGATGCATTTAATAATGTAAATTCACCAAATGATGCGCTAAAAGTGCTTGAGTACGCAAAAAACTTAGCCAGTAATAACCCCGACCCACATTACTATTTAGCCCAGCACTATTTAACGTATGGTGAGCTAGATAAAGCCCATACTACTTTTTCGCATGCACTGAGCTTAGGCGTTTACCCCGTTACAGCGTATATTTTATTAGAATTGGTACAATTGGGGCGTTTTGACAAAGAACATAACTACCTCAGTAACTTGCATCACTTGCTAACGCAAACTAATAATTTACGCCTTAAAATGGTGTGCTATTACGCTTTGGCAAAAAGTTACGACAAACTAGATGATACAGAGCAGGCATTTAACTACTTTGTGTTAGCTAACAAATTACAACGAAAACTAAGCGAATTTGATACCCAAGATCTTACTACTTTTTACGACGACATAATAAAGTACAATACAGCTGCTCTTTTAAGTTCAGCAAATAAAAGTGTGAAAGGTGGCATTACTCCTCTATTCATCATTGGCATGCCACGCAGCGGCTCAACTCTACTTGAACAAATGCTGGTAAACCATAGCCAATGTTCAAGCATGGGTGAAAGTATGAGTATAAGTAGTGATGTGATGGCGTTTTTAGAACAAAAAACCGGTTTTGGTTACCCACTGTGTTTAAATCATTTAACACATGGGTTAATTAATAAAGCCCGCGACCTTTATATAGCAAAATTAAAAACAGCAAGCCCCTCTCGCCCCTTCGTTATTAATAAACTGCCGAGCAACTATCAGGCTATTGGGCTTATTTATATGCTATTTCCACATGCCAAATTTATTAATTTAAGCCGCGATTTTAATGCCACGGCATTTTCGGTATTTACTAATTATTTTGCCGAAAACGAGCCTTACTTTTGCTCGTTAACCGAGTTTAAGCAATATCATAGCTTGTACGAAAAATTAATGGCGCATTGGCAAACATTTCCGGCACTGCAAATATATAATCTAAGTTATGAGCAATTAGTAACGGATCCCAAAGGCCAACTCACTGCACTACTTAGGTATATAGGTTTCTCGTTTGAAGAAAATTGCTTGGCATTTTATAAACAAAAAATCGCGGTTACCACACTCAGCAAGCACGCTATACGTGAACCGGTTAATCAGCATAATGTTGATAAATGGCAACGTTACAAAACGCCATTACTTAAGCTTTTGGCGCAGTCGCAAACCAATTAAGTACATCTTTAAACTGCTCTTTGCGCGCATGCGGATGGGTTAACATATTAATATGGTCGTAATCTACTTTATGGCCATAACGACGCCCATAAATTTGCATTTTTTGTACCCCAGGACCCGACTCTTCTATAAACTTTTGAATATCTATTGGTTGTGCGAGGGCTTTATCTTTTGCGCCTGCAATATGCAGCGTTGGCGGCAAGGTTAATTGTGCAACGGCCTTAGCGTAATCAAAGTTATCGTCACTGTCTATCCATGGTGTTTTTTTAGCCCACTGCATACTTTGCCAATGCGACTTTTGTGTTTCATCGTCACTGCCCCACTTTAAGCGTTTAGCCGGTAAGTACCCATGCTTTTTAGCCATTAACGGCGCCATAAAATACCAAATGAAATTAGCTTGAAGTAACTTTTTAGGGTGATTATTAAATAACGAGCGCTTAGTGCCAAAGTAAGCACAGGCTTTTACGTCGTTAATATAATTTGGGAATCGTGCAAATGCGCTATTCATTAACACTCCACCCCAAGAGTGAGCCAGCCAATAATCTGGTTTTTTCCCCTCTAACTGCTCTATTTTATCTATAAATGCAGGAATATCTTCTAAAATAGCTTCGGTTTGACCATAACGAGCATGCTTGTCTATAACCGGTTTACTTTCACCACGACCACGTAAATCAGCCACATAACACACAAACCCTTGCTCGGCTAAAAAAGGCGCTAAGCCTTTGTTGCTATGGGTATAAAATATTTTACCGTTTTCTACCGCGCCATGCATAAAAAACGCCACTGCGCCATTTGGCTTATCGCTACTAATACGACGTAAATGCAGTGTTTGCTGATCGGCTAATGTTATAAATACTGATTGCTGAGTGATTGCCACAGTGAGTCCTTTTTAATTGCTAACAGCTCATCCTACCAGTAACAACCTCGTAGCCATAGGGAAAATTATCACGTTTTTATCTCGGTATTTGTTACAATTAACTTTTATTCCTGTTGTAAAAATAATCATCATGAAAGCAAGCACCTCACGCGCAAAACTACACCCTCGTAATCAACATTTAAATGGCTACGATCTTGACCTATTAACTGAGCAGCATCCTGCACTTTCTGCTTTTATTATTACAACACCTGCAGGTACAAAAAGTATTGATTTTAGCGATAACAAAGCGGTAAAAACCCTTAATCAAGCCCTTTTAAAAGCCCATTACAATGTAGATTTTTGGGATATTCCACAGCATAACTTATGCCCACCTATTCCGGGACGAGTAGATTATATTCATTATTTGGCCGACTTATTAGCCGACGATAACCAAACGCAAATTCCCACTGGCCGTCAAGTTAAAGTATTAGATATTGGCACCGGCGCTAATTTGGTTTACCCGCTCACAGGTGGGCATGAATATAACTGGCATTTTACTGGCACCGATATTGACCCTGCAGCCATTAAAGTAGCAAAACAAATTGCGCAATTTAATAATTTAAAAATAACCTTAAAACAGCAAAAAAATGCCGCAAATATATTCAAAGGAGTTATAAACAGTAAAGATCTGTACCACTTAACGCTGTGTAACCCGCCGTTTCATGCCAGCAGCGAAGACGCTGTTAAAGGTAGCGAACGTAAATGGAAAAACCTTGGCAAAGCACCTAGCAGCACACTTAACTTTGGTGGCCAAAATAACGAGCTATGGTGCGAAGGCGGTGAAGTGCAATTTATCTCTAATATGATTAAAGAAAGTGCAGCCGTTGCAGAGCAAGTAATGTGGTTTACCTCTTTGGTGTCGAAAAAAGATAATATTGCGGCTTTAGAGCAAGAATTAAAACAGCACCCTATAGCCCAATATAAAATAGTTGATATGGCACAAGGGCAAAAAGTTAGTCGTTTTATTGCTTGGAGTTATTTTGATAAAGCCACGCGTGAGCAAATTTGCGAAGAACTCGAATAATAATATAGTAAGGATTAACCCTATGATAGATTTTCGCTCAGATACGGTAACTAAACCCTCTAAAGCTATGCGCGATATAATGTATAACGCCCCTGTAGGCGATGACGTATATGGCGATGATGAAAGTGTTAACCAACTAGAAGCATATGCATGTGAGCGCTTTGAATTTGCGGAGGCACTTTTTTGTAGCTCAGGTACTCAAGCTAACTTATTGGCGTTAATGGCACATTGTGAGCGCGGAGACGAATACATTTGCGGTCAAAGCGCCCATAACTATAAATTTGAAGGCGGCGGCGCAGCCGTTTTAGGCTCAATACAACCCCAGCCAATTGAAAACGAAGCAGACGGTACACTTTGCTTTAATAAAATAGCGGCGGCAATAAAGCCTGATGATAATCATTTTGCCAACACTCGCTTATTAAGCCTTGAAAACACCATAGGCGGTAAAGTACTTGCACTTGACTATCTTGCTGCAGCGCGCAAGTTTGTAAACCAGCACAGCTTATCGCTACACCTAGATGGTGCGCGTGCGTTTAATGCAGCAGCCGATCTTAATGTGGATATAACTGCCATTACTCAGCACTTTGATTCTGTTTCGATTTGTTTATCTAAAGGGTTAGGTGCGCCAGTTGGATCGTTATTGCTAGGTTCAAAAGCGCTGATTAGCAAGGCAAGACGCTGGCGAAAAGTACTTGGCGGCGGTATGCGCCAAGCAGGAATGTTAGCAGCAGCAGGGCAATACGCACTTGAGCATAATGTAAAACGCTTAAGCGATGATCATGCTAATGCGCGCTACCTAGCGCAGCAATTAAGTACACTTAATGGCTTTAACGTTAACATGAAAAACACCACCAACATGGTTTATGCCAGCTGCGAGCCTAATATAAATATACAGCAGCTAGCAGCTAATTTAAAAGCGCAAGGAATACTGTTTAGTCCAAGTAAGCAACTTAGGTTAGTAACTCACTTAGACATAACTAAAGCAGATATAGACACCTTTATAAAGGCATTAGCGGCCCATATTTAACGCGGCTTTATAATGTTTGCGGCACACCGATTCATACCGGTTGTTGCCGCCTATTTCTACTTGGTTACCATCGGCTATTGCATCGCCATTTTCATCGGTACGCAATACGTGGTTGGCTTTGCGGCCACAATGACACACAGTTTTAAGCTCTACTAGCTTATCAGCCCAAGCAAGTAAATACTGCGACCCGGTAAATAGCTCACCTCTAAAGTCGTTACGTAGGCCATAACATAGTACCGGAATACCCAGTTCATCAACCACATCGGTTAACTGCATCACTTGCTCTTTAGATAAAAACTGGCATTCGTCAACTAGTACACAATGGCGTTTTTTATCTTGATTTAGTGACTGTATAAGCGCAAACACATCTTTGTTTTCATCAAAAATATGCGCATCGGCTTGCAGCCCAATTCGCGAAGATACCTTGCCTACTCCCGCTCTATCATCAATTGCAGCTGTGAGGATCACCGGCTCCATACCACGCTCTTGGTAATTAAATGCAGATTGTAATAAAGTGGTTGATTTACCCGCATTCATTGCAGAATAATAAAAGTATAATTGCGCCATTGCTGTGCCTTCAGATAAAAAGTGCGCTTATGCTACCTCAAACGAACGTTAATACCAATTTGGTTTATGCATTTTATGCATTAAGAACTGATCATCCGGTTTCGTGCTGCAATAACCATTGTTTTCTTGCAAGTCCACCCGCATAACCTGTTAATTTTGCGTTTGCGCCAATAATACGGTGGCACGGTACAATAATACTTATTGGGTTTTTGCCATTAGCAGCGCCAACAGCGCGCACCGCTTTGGGGTTGTTTAATACCTTAGCAATATCGCCATACGTTTTAAGTTCCCCATAGGGAACGTTAAGTAATGCCTGCCATACACTTTGTTGAAACACGGTTCCTTGGGTATCTAAAGGTACTGTAAAGGTAGTGCGCTGCTTAGCAAAATACTCATTAAGCTGCGCTGCGGCGCATAAAATAGCGGCATTAGTCACTTCGCTAAGCGCTGTAATGGGGTAATTTTTAGGAGGATAAAAACCCACATAGCTCACGCCGTTTTCGCTGCCTTGAATAATAATATCGTCGATAGAACTCGGTAGTAAGGTTTGAATTATCATCAGTTTACGGCAAGGATACTCGGTACTTTAGTGCCGAGAGGAATTGCCGCCTCCATTAGTTGAGTTAACGTAGTGGTTCGAGCAGAAATCCGAACCGTGTTTTTCTTAATGTTAGCGCTGGCGTGAACCTTATCACCTAAAATAGTTTCTAGGGCAAAGTAGCCTGAGCTACGCTTGCCTTTAACAAAACCAGTACCTTGTGGTGTTTGTACAAAGTCGTGTTTTTTTAGGCCAAATAGCTTGCCGACTGGTATCCGCTTTTCGGAGCGGATACCCTTTGTCTGTTGGTAGTCACCAGAAGCCACATGACGTTTACGTAAAACATGTTTGCCTTGTTGTACAAGCTCGCCATCTTCACAACAAATTGACACGGCATCATAGTAATGAGTTTTCGGCAAGCCCAATACTTGTTCGCGCTTAAATTTGGTCACGTAGCCAAACGTTTCTTCAAAATCCCAGCACTGTTTTAACTGGGCTTTGAGTATACCTATTTCAGTCGCATGTTTAGTATTTGAGCGCTTCACTTTCAGCTCAAACTTTCCTGCATGTAAATCATTATGGCACGTCTCGCATAGCGCTATTAGGTTACTGGGTGCATCAGTGCCGCCCTGAGAACGAAATACTTTGTGGTGTACGTGCAGCTTGGCGTTGTGCTTCGTTTTACGTCCACTTTGACATTTATAATTGTCACGCTGCAATACGTAGGCTTTAACGTTGTAGTAGCCCAGCAGTGCGCCTTGCTGGTAGCCGGCACTAGTCACAATTGGGTTAGTTATCTTGTGTATATCGAAGCTAGCAGTTTCAACCTTCCAATGTGAAATTGGTAATTTAGATACGTCAGTGCGCAAAGCCACCTCGCTTTGATAAATCACTTTACCATTTGCGATAGCTGCACAGCCAACGTGTTTACTGCCAGTGTCCATGCCAGCAACTACGTGCTGAGTATGGCCGCTCGACCCATGCAATAATTTGATTGTGAACGGGGTACGTTTGACTACCTTAGCTTCGCCAGCTTTAAGCAGCTTACGTGCTTTAGCGGCCTTGCAAGGCATCAAAGGCTTCCCGTGCTTGTTAAGTACATACGCTAACATAGCGCGTATCTCCTTCGAGTAGTGCGTATGGCTGTGCTTGAAGCACACAGCAAATTCGACTTCCTCTCGACCAGATAATTTAGCTTCGCAACGTGGTTGACTGTCCCTAACTCAATAGGACTGTTTACAGTGCCACGAAAGAGCTTGGAACTGAGGCGGCATTCCAAGGTTTCTACATCTAAATTATCGTTTACTAACATTTCTAATCCTCAGTTAGTGGTCTGGTCAACAAGCGCTTTTACAAGCTCATCCCTTTAGGGGTGAGTAGTTGACTATAATTGCTGCCATAGTTGAAAAGTTAAATATGATCGAAATGGCGCGCAGTTATCGCTGCTAAACACGGCCACAGCGGCTTGCGCTTTTTTAACACCTAAATCACCATCGAGTAAAATATCGGGCTGACTTTGGCCACGTAACTTTGCATAGTTTACCGTCCACGGGCCTATGCCCTTTAAATTTAGCCATAAATCTAAATCGTCACATTGTGGGTTTAACGTGCAAAACTGCGCCAAATTATACAATGCATTTTTACGCGCTTGAGGCACTTTAAAAAACGCAAAATCACTGTTTACCAATTGCTGTGGGGTTGGAAAATAAACAGCCCCGTTGCACTGCTCCCCCAACTCACTAACGAGTTTAGTTACTAAATTATGCGCAGCAGTAACACTTACTTGCTGCCCAAGTACCGCGCGAATGCCCGCTTCAAAACTCGACCAAATTCCTGGTAGGCGCAGCCCTTCGCTCACCGCAAATGCATTATTAATATTATCTTGTATATGCATTGTGATTAAATTTATATCGGCGTCTAAATCAAGTACTCGCCGAATATTGGTAATAACTTGCTGTAAGCAATGCGTATTATTAATCGTTATTGCCACTTTAAAGTGATTTTTTTTAGCTATAAACTCGGCATTAAAACTGCCTTTGCAGTGCTCGTCTGAAAATGTACGCCCATAACTTGTCGCTGTTATCCACTCCATAGGCGCAATTAAGCGTTTTGCTAAAAACTGCTGCATAGCAGGCCAATTATATGGCGGCCTAAAGGGAAGAGTTAAATTGAGAGTTGAGTTTACAATAGAGCTAGGTGCTTTATCGCTGCTGCGTAATTTTGAAGGGGCAATATTTAGTTGCTGTAAAAATGCGTCGTTAAAACGTCTAATGCTATTAAATCCCGCTGCAAAAGCAATGTGCGTTAGCGGTAGAGTGGTTTCTTGGATCAGTTTTTTAGCAAAATGACACTGATTGAAAAGACGGTATTGCGTGATCGAAATACCAAAGTGCTGAGTAAATAAACGCCTTAAATAACGGCTACTTACCCCTAACCTTGCCGCGAGTTTTTCGCAATCATAACAAGCACCTTGATCAATTAACTGTTTTGCTCGCAGTGCCGTGGTTTTAACTCCTTGCCAAGCAAAGCTCCCCGGCGCACTATCGGGCCTACACCGCATGCAGGGTCTAAACCCCGCTTTAGCAGCATTATGTGCATACTGATAATAGGTAACGTTTATTTCATTAGCCGTGGGGGCTGGGCATATTGGCCGACAATATATACCGGTACTTTTAACCGCCACATAAAAAAGCCCATCAAAACGAGGATCGCGACTCTGCCGTGCTTTTTGCCAGTGTTTATCATTCATAAACGCACACACTAATTACTAATAAGAAGCTTAAGCTTAAAGTATACGCCACACTTTACTAGCCAATTTCGGACCTTAACCATATAAGTTAACCAAAGGCAGGAGTTATATGGTTAAGTTACTGTTTATTATGTAACGTGTTAAAAGGCACTCTGCCTTATTTGGCAAAGTCGATTAACTCTTGCCCTGTTAAGCGATAAATAATCCATTCATTTTGCGGCTTAGCGCCCATACTATCGTAAAAGTCTATTGCGGGTTTATTCCAATCTAATACCACCCATTCAAAACGCCCACAATTTTTATTCAGCGCTTGATTTGCTAAGTGCTTCATTATTGCTTTACCTGCCCCTTTACCGCGGCTATCAGGGCTTACATATAAATCCTCTAGGTAGAGGCCGTTTTTACCAAGCCAGGTAGAGTAATTATAAAAATAAACAGCAAAGCCAATGGGCTCGTCGCCATCAAAGCATATAATGCTATGCGCTGTTGCGCCTTCACTAAAAAGGGTATCTAAAATGGCTTGTTCATTAGTTTTAACTGCTTGTGGCTCTTTTTCATAAATAGCGAGCTCATTAATAAAGTGCAAAATGGTTTTTGCATCACTTGCTTGCGCATCACGAATGTCGATTGTGTTTGTCATACTGCTTTAACCTTAAAAATATTGCTCTAATTTATCTTTTAAAATATCAAGTTCAATTGGCTTGCTTAAATAATCATTCATGCCAGCTGCAATACATCGCTCTTTGTCTGAATCCATGGCATTGGCTGTTAATGCTATAATTTTAATTGCTTTATGCTGCTCGCCAGCCTCACCTTTACGTATTGCAATAGTGGCATCATAACCATCCATAACCGGCATTTGGCAATCCATTAGTACAACTTGAAAGTAATCTGCTTCATGTTTTGCGAGCTCCTCTAAAGCACGTTGACCATTTTCGGCTAAGACTGTTTCGCAATTGAGCTTTTTAAGCATTAAAGTAGATACTTTCTGGTTTATTGGATTATCTTCAACCAATAATATTTTAGCAGGCTCAATGGTTTTGGCTTTGCGCAACGATGAAATATACCCAGATGTTACCAATGGCAGTGCTTCGTGCTGCTCGCTATTAGTAATAACCGAAAGCGCAGAAATTAAATCGGCGGTTGTTACTGGCTTTGGAAAATAAGCCTGAAAGCCTGCGTCAGAATAGCGCTGAGCCCCCTCTAAGCCTGCAATACTGGTCATCATTACTAATGGCATATGTTTGTAGTCTGCATGCGCTTTTAATACTTTACATAACTCTATGCCATCCATGCCGGGCATTTGCATATCTAATACAGCTATGTCATACATGCCCTGATTGTTTTTAACTCTATTTTCACAAATTAGCAGCGCATGTTCGGCATTATTTGCCAGCTCAACATTAGCCCCCCAGTGCTTGAGCTGCTCTGAAATAACCAAACGATTTGTTTCGTTATCATCAACCACCAATATACTTAACCCATTAATATTAGCCTTTGGCATATAGCGCTCTTGTTGATCGCCCTTTAGCACCTCCATGGTGACGATAAACTCACTCCCTTGGCCAGCATTACTTTTAATTGCAATAGCGCCTCCCATTAGTTCACATAACTGCTTACTAATAGCAAGACCAAGGCCAGTGCCTCCATATTCTCGAGTAGTAGACGCATCTACTTGCATAAAGGGTGCAAATAACTGTTGTTGTTTTTCTTTGCTAATACCAATACCAGAATCTTTTACGCTAACTTTCAGTATTAGCTGGGCCTCAATACGCTCAATAGATGCGCTAACCACCACTTCGCCTTCGTTTGTAAACTTAACGGCATTACTTAGTATATTAGTTAATACTTGGCGTATTCGCCCTGGATCGCCACTTAACTGCGATGGCTCTAAGGCAACCAAATCTAAGATTATTTCTATGCCTTTATTTTGAGCTGTTAATGCTTGCGCTGCGGCTACTTCACCAATTAAATCGCGGGCATTAAAGTTAATACTCTCTAGCTCAATTTTACCTGCTTCTGCTTTTGAAAAATCTAAAATGTCGTTTATTACACCCAGTAATGAATGCGCACTGGTTTTAGCAATTGCTACTTTAGTTTCAATTGGCTTGGGCAGTTGCTCTAACTGAATAAGCTCAAGCATGCCTAAAACACCATTCATTGGCGTACGTATTTCATGGCTCATAGTTGCTAAGAACTGACTTTTAGCAACACCGGCTTCTTTTGCCAAAACCAAGGCTATTTTTAATTCCTCAGCGGTTTGTTTACGGCGTTGTGACACCAAGGTACTGCCTACTAAAGTTGCTAAAGAGCGTAAGTAGGTTTCTTCACTTTGCGTCCATTGGCGAAACTCCCCAACGGTTTCTGCGCATAAAATACCTAAATTTCCGTCACCGGTTGTAATAACGGCATCTAGCATAGATTTTATATTATTAGGTTTTGCATAGTGCTCAATAAAATCAACGGTAGCGGGATGATTATAAACATCGTCAATGGCTATTAAGTTTTGTTTATAAATAGCTTCGTAGTAGGCAGGGTAATCCTCTGCACTGAGCTGTGCATTACAGCAATCAACACCTTGCCCTTGTATATTTAAACTATGGCAAATCATTAAATCGCGTTGTTCGTTAAAAATCCAAATAGAAGCGCGCTGTACATCAAGCACTTCACACATAGACTTAACGGCTAATTTTTTCACCTCTGCCACATCACTGCTTTGCACTTCAGGTGCAACAGTAAGCATGGCTAAGCTTTTGTTGTAACGATTGGCTTTTTCGCTTTCAAGCTCAAGTCGCTTATGCGCATCAATACTTTGAAAAGAGCCAAAAACACGAATACACTGGCCGTTTTCAAACTCACTTTGCCCTATTGACTTAACCCAACGTTCTTGGCCAGTGTAAGTAACAATAATAAGCTCAATATTCCAGCTTTTCCCACTACTTATTGCACTTTCAAAAAGGGCATTAATTTTATCTCTGTGATAGCCTTCTTTATAATGATTTATTGCAGTGGCTATATTTGGAGAGTAACTCTGTGGCACTTCGTGAATTGCGCGTACTTCGTCTGACCAATAAAGCGTTTGCGTTTTTAAGTCTATTTCCCACGCACCTATTTGCCCCTGTTTACTCATAGATTCAAGCAGGCTTTGCTGACGTGTTATTTTTAATTGCGCCTGATAACGCTCTGTAATATCGAGTATAAAACCATCTAAATATAATACGTTTCCGTCAGTGTCATAAATGGCTTGGCCTTTTTCATTTACCCAACGTACTTCATTACCTTGCGTTATGATCCGGTATTCAACAGACCAAGGCGTGTGCTCGTCAATGCACTTAATAATCGTTTTTTCAATATCGTCACGATCGTCCGAGTAAATTATTTCTAAATAACTTAACTGCTTATTCTCTAATATTGCCTCAGCGTCATAACCCGTAAGCTCTTTAGTTTGTTTACTCATATAAAGCATATCCCACACTTTATCGTACTTACAACGATAAATAATGCCTGGAATATTGCCTACTAACGAGGCAAATTGGTCACGACTATTTTGTAATTCTAGCTCTGTTGCTTTTTGTTCCGTAATATCCAAATGGGTACCTATCATCCGCTTTGGTGAGCCATCATCATTCCATTCAACCACTTTTGCAGTGTCTAGTATCCATACCCAATGACCTTGTTTATGTTTCATACGTGCTTCATTGACGTAATAGTTTGTTTCACCAGAAAAATGAGCGTTTAATTTTTGCTCCGAAACTATTAAATCGTCTGGGTGGGCATACTTATACCAAGTGCCTATTACTGCTGGGCCTAACTCATCTAAGGTATAGCCAATTATTTCAGCCCAACGGTGATTAAAAGTGACTTTACCTGTGTCAATGTACCAATCCCAAATTCCCACAGCGGTAGTGTCTATTACCAACTGTAGTTGTGCTTTATGCTCTTCTAGCTCTATTTCTTGTAACTTTAATGCGGTTAAATCTGTTCGAATGGCTATATAGCTCTGTGGCTTAGCATTTTCATCTAAAAATGGCGCTATGGTTGTATCTACCCAATATAAATTACCTTGCTTGGCTTTATTACATATTTTCCCATGCCATACTTTTCCCTGTTTTAGGGTTTGGTACATTTCTTTAAAAAACTGTTTTGGGTGAGTGCCCGAATTAAGAATACGGTGATTTTTACCTATTAACTCGTGTTCGTCATAACCACTTATTTCACAAAACTTTTTATTAACAAAAGTGATAGTGCCTTTTAAATCTGTTGCAGCCACAATCGCGTGCTCATCAAGTGCACTTTTTTGCTCTGCTAAGTGCCTTAGCACAACCTGTAGTTCAGCCCCTTGTTTATAAAACTCTGTTAGTTGTTGCTGTTTATTTTCGGCCAATTTACACAGCTTACTCGATAACAAATTAAACTCTTGGCTGTCGGGTAAAATAGGTACTTGGGTGCTTTTCCCCTTGGTAATTTTATCAACAAGAGCTGTTAAGCGCCTTAATGGATGAAACAATACTCGACCAAACCACCAAGAGCACGCTAAAACAGCCAACAACATAAGCAGTGTTGCCAAAGCAAAATACTTAATAGAATAAGTATTTGTTAGCTCCTGAACATTCGGCTTAGACACTAATAGCTGCCAGCTTTGATCACCCAAAAAATTCAGCTGACTAACAAAGCCATACATTACATCATTATTTTCGTTGTTATAGGTAAATGTTTTTTGCATTAATTGTGTTTTATTTAATAATGTTTGCTCTGTTGATGGCTGTTGGTTTAATAAAGGCAAACTATTACTTGGCAATAAACTAAAACTAAGCTCGCTGTTTTTAGCATACATTGCATTTAATTTATTCATTAGCCACTGGGGGTTTATATCGGCTAAAAGAATACGGCTTAATTGTTGCTCCGTATTATATATACCAAGCGCAATAATAAAATGTGGTTGTTTTTCAATTAAAAATGATTGAAATGAAGGCGTTGCATGCTCACTCAAGCTAGTATGGATATTAATTAACGATTGAGGAGCTATTTTGCTAATAAAAGAAGATGTAGGTGCAGCAAGCAAAGCTGCGCTATCTATTAGCTCTACATTATTTACAAATTCGTATACGTTAACAAACTCAGTTATTGCACTTTGTTGTTGCACAGAGTTAGTCGTTAACTGGTTTTTAAGTAATTTAAAATCTTTAATATAATCAGCCAGCCAAAAGCGACTAAACTGCTGAGCAATATTTGTTACCTGTTGTAATTCAGTTTGGGCGTGTTGTTCTAATGTATTATTTATTCGCTTAAAGCTCAGCCAAGAAAACAAACACAAAGGTATTAATGCAATAACTACAAAGGCTATAGTTAGCTTACTTTGTACAGACTGTCCTTTACCTGCTAGCTTTGTGAAGCTCAAACCTTTATTCATACCTGAATTACCTAGTAATTTTACCCATTTTAATACTATGTATTAATGCATTAAAAAGCCTAAGACGCAAGTTTTGCGCTAATAAGCCCATGAATTTTTTATGTGTTTTACAAACAGTACTGCTACCTGGCTTTTAACTAGATATACGCCTAAGTATACACAATGAGTTAGCTAAGTTTCATCAAGCCCCGTGTAGCTGTTTTTAGCTGCTCGTGATATAACAATCTTAATATAAGTAGTTACTTGGGGATATTATGGGTCATGACCATGCACACAGCCATGTAGACGACAGCCAAAGTAACAAGCAACTCGCGCTAGCTGTTGCCATTAATGTTCTGCTTACTGTTGCGCAAGTTATTGGCGGAATATTTTCTGGCAGTTTGTCACTCATGGCAGACGCACTGCATAATCTTAGTGATGCAGCCGCTATATTTATTGCCCTTGTTGCGCGTAAAATTGGTAACAAACCTGCCGATAACACACATCACTTTGGCTACAAGCGCGCCGAAATTTTAGCTACTTTGTTCAATAGCAGTACATTAATACTGATAGGTGTGTATTTAATTTTTGAAGCTATGAGCAGTTATTTAAACCCGCAGCCAATTGATGGTTGGATCATAGTGTGGGTGGCTGCATTTGCCCTGCTAATAGATTTAATCACTGCACTTTTAACTTACCGAGCTGGCGCAAATAGCAGTATGAATATAAGAGCAGCTTTTATTCATAATGTATCTGATGCGATGGCGTCTGTTGTGGTTATTGTTGCAGGTACTTTAATTATTTTGTACCAGTGGTATATAGTTGATTTAATTGCGACAATTTTAATTTCTATTTATGTTATTTACCATGGCGTGTTACTGCTTAAACAAAGCTGTCGCATTTTAATGCAAGCTGCACCTAATAACTTTGATACCCAAGCTGTTACATGCGCTCTCACCAAAAACTTTAATATAGAGCAAGTAATAGCTATAAAAGTATGGCAATTAGATGATAAAACCAGCCATTGCGAACTGCTGATTAACGCTCATAACTCACTTGATTTAGCAGCCGTTAAACACTTTTTACAGCATAATTTTAATATTGAAAACTGCATAATAGAAAAGCACAATAATTTATAATAAAAATAGCTTTATAAACAAACTTTCAATTGAAAACTGCTCTCATTATCATTTACAATTAGGGTTCTTAGCTCACAATTGAGATGCCGTTTTTGAAACTTTGGTTACGTAAAATTCATTTGACACTTGCCCTACTCAGCGGGTCGTTTTTATTAATAGTGAGCCTCAGCGGAGCGGTGTTAATTTACGCAAAAGATCTACAACACCTTATCCAGCCCGAAAAATGGCTAGTAACGCCTGCAGAAAAACCGCTAAATTTCGACACTTTAATAAACAGTGTGCAAACTCAAACCCAACAAAAAACTGTTTTTTTAATGCCTGAACAAAACCCTACTATGGCATGGCAGTTTAGATTAGCTAATAATCACTACGCGAGCGTAAACCCCTACACCAGCAATGTTATTTATACTTACCAAAGTACAGATACAATTTATGGTTTTACGCTTGCTTTGCATCGCTGGTTATTATTTGAGAGCAGTGACGGTAATAAACCATTTAAAAATTGGATGTCGGTATGTGCATTACTGCTGTTAATAAACGTATTAATAGGCTTTTATTTATGGGTAAAACCTAAAAACCGGATAAAACGTTTAGCTATAAAACCTAAAGCAAAACTAAGAGTACTGCTGTATCAGCTGCATACTGTGTTGGGAGTTTACTTTTTTGTGCCATTAATACTGATTGCCTTTACGGGTATGGCGTTTAATTGGAAAACGCAAACGCAGTCTGTTTTAGAACTGGTAACACAAAATAAAGTAACAAACAGACCTGCGCCTCCCAAAATACCTGTGCTTAAAAATACCGAATTACAATACAATTTAGCAATTAATAATGCTCAAGCCATATTTCCTAAAGGTGAGCTATATAGGGTATACCTGCCTAAAAAAGCGAATGACGCGATTGCTTTAAGAATACAAAATCCCGGCGAAAGCCACGCTTACAGCTGGGTTTGGACTAATCCATTTACTGGTAAAGTATTAAACTCATTTGACGCCAGTAAAACCAATTTCACCACACAAGCATGGAACTTTAAATATGCCTTTCATATTGGTAATTTTGCTGGGCCAGTTGTACAGTTTTTATGGCTACTAATAACCCTATCACTGAGCTTTTTTATTGTAACGGGTGTTTACTTTTGGTTAAAAAGACGCAATCGAAAATAATTGTCATTAACACTTGTGGTCGTTATTGTTAATAGTTATCATTACCAAAATTAATTATTTATCTGAGTTACCATGTTAAAAACCTCGCTTTGCTTACTTAGCGTCGCTGTTAGTGCTTGCGCAATTGCCGATGAAAATAATAAAAACAAATATTCTGTTGATCAGTTAGAACACGTTATTGTGTCGGGTAGTCGTATATTTGAAAGTATTGATGAAGTTCCTGCTTCAATTACTGTTATAAATCAGCAGCAAATTCAACAACACTTAAAAGTAAACCCAGAACTAAGCAGCTTACTCGCACAAATGGTACCAGGATTGGCTCCTAGCACCGGCAGCTCCAGTAACTCAGGCCAAACACTGCGTGGTCGCGCACCTTTAGTTATGATTGACGGCGTACCACAGTCAACTCCACTGCGTAACGGTTCATTAGGCATAAAAACGCTAGATGCCAGTGCCATTGCACGCATAGAGGTTATTAAAGGAGCAACCTCTATTTATGGTAATGGCGCTGCTGGCGGCATAATTAACTACATAACAAAACAAGCGAAAAGTGACGGCCAGCCTGAGGGCGAAATTAGTATTTCTAGCCGCTTTAGTGCTGTTAAGCTTGATGAAAGTGCCGGTGCAAGAATATCGGCAGCTATAAATGGTGGCTTAGATAAGTTTAGCTATTTAATAAGCGCCAGTTACGAGCAAAACGGTGTACAACGTGATTCAGAGGGTGATATTTTAGGCTTGCAATATGGTTTGTCAGACTCAGAAACACAAAACTACTTTACTAAACTAAGCTACGATTTTGATGATGATAAGCAACTAGAGTTTAGTTATAACTTTTATAGCTCACAGCAAAAAACTGATTTAGGGGATGTTACTGGCGACGGTAACATAGGTGAAAAAACCTATGCGATTCACGTACCCAAAGAGCTGCAAAAACCAGGTAAACCGCAAGGCCCCGAAGGCAATGTAAATATTACTCTTAGATACCTAGATTACGCCTTATTCGATAACACCCAAATGACCTTAGATCTGTACAAGCAAAATATAGAAAATGTATTTTTCTTTTCAACTAATTTAGCCAATCTTGATGATGGTTATAGCGGTGGTCAATCTGTTATAAAGTCAGATAAACTAGGCGCAAGAGCCACATTTAATAGCCAATTTGACTTTGATAATCTAACAACCACCTTAATATATGGTATTGATGCCCTAAACGATAAAACTTCACAACCTTTAGTTGATGGCCGTATATGGGTTCCTGAAATGGACATGGATAGTGTTGCTGGTTTTTTACAAACAAAGTGGGTAATTAACGACGATATTATTTTAAAAGCCGGTGTAAGAAAAGAAAGCATAGATTTAACGGTAGCCGACTATCAAACATTAAAGCTATGTAGAACCGCTACGCAATGTTCAGTACCACTAAGTGTTCGCGGCGATACCATAAATTACGATGCAACAACTTACAATGCTGGCATTAAATATAATTTAAGCCCTGCCTTTAGCCCATTTTTTAGTTACTCGCAGGGCTCTGATATATCAGACATAGGCATACTATTGCGCGCAGCTACTGTAAACGATATAGCGCTTATTCAAACACAAGCATCAATTATAGATAACTACGAAGTAGGTTTTACCTCACAATTTGATGACCTGCGCTTTGAAGTAGCAGCATATAAAAGCACGTCTGAGCTAGGAACCAGCAATAAATTTAACGATGTAACAGGCGTTTATGAGCCAATACGCGCGCCGCAAAAAATATGGGGCTTTGAAGGCTTAGTAAATTATGCCATTACCCCACAACTTAAATTAGTTGCCACATATAGCTACGTTGAAGGTAAAGATACCCAAGCCGATGAATACTTAGGTGCTAAACAAATTAGCCCACCAAAAGCGACAGCCAATTTAGCGTGGCAGGCCAGCGACGACATAGCTCTTACATTTAGCTATTTATACGTTGGCGATAGAAAGCGCTTTGATAAAAACGAACAAGGCCAATACGTTGGCGATCAAGGTCCTGTAAGTAGTTACGATATAGTTAATTTGAGTGGTCAATATCAAATTACTCCACAATGGAGCAGCTATTTTGGGGTCGAAAATTTATTTAACAGCGACTACTACCCTGCTCGTGCGCAATCATATACTTATGGTGGCTACAATATTAAAGGGCTAGGCACTACGGCAACTCTCGGTGCTAAATATCAATTCTAACTGATTTAAGTAACTTTAAAGGCATGTTAAGCATGCCTTTTTAAATTCTCGAATTCAAGTATTAAGTGCAATCATTATGCAGCCACCAGTATTTCTGATTGCCCCGTAAATAATTCATGAGGG
>NZ_JAGGDL010000025.1:0-51368 GCF_017653575.1 Pseudoalteromonas sp. K222D | reverse complement strand
TAGCTTGGCATACTGGCAGGATCAGTCAATAGCTAAAAAAGATCCTTAGAAAATAATTTGTCTTGGTGAATAGTTACCCCATTTCTAACTAAATAATGATAATACGTACTAAAAAGCAGCCAATTGGCTGCTTTTTTATGTGTGTTTAAAACGCAATTGCTAGCGCTTATCTTGCTCACGTTTTGTTTTAAAGTCAGACTCTGCTTTCCACTTTGGCCAATCGTTGCTGTTAGCCAGCTGTGTGGCTATATTAATGATCAGTTGGCTATCTTGCTCTACACCACCAAGCGACCAGTCGGTAGAGTAATCATCGGCTTCTTTGTGGTACTTATGAGTAATGTAATCAGGGTCGGTATCACCAAGGCTCATAAATAATAAACTGGGCACACCTTGCTTAGAAAGCGAAAAGTGATCAGAGCGAAAAAATAAACCATTTTGCGGGCGAGGATCCATTTTTACCGTTCGACCTTGTGCCTTAGCGGCCTTGGCTAAGTAATCTTCCATTTCAGAAAGCCCTTTACCATACTGTAAAACATAGTCAGTAGCGTCAAGTACGTTCATGCCATCAATATTTAATAAGCCAACCATTTGTTTAGTTGGGATCACCGCACCAGATGCAAATTCTTCTGAGCCAATTAGGCCAGTTTCTTCTGCGGTAAAATTGGCAAAAATGATCGAGCGTTTAAATGGCGTTTGTTGATGCATTTTACTCATTACTCTGGCAATTTCGAGCGTGGCGGCTGTACCTGATGCGTTATCTACCGCACCATTATAAATTTTAGGCCCGCTATCTGTTTGTTTAGTGCCAAAGTGATCCCAATGCGCACTAATTACAACGTATTCGTCTGGCAGTTCGCTACCGGTAAGTTGTGCTACTACGTTATGCGATTTTGCATGCGATACTTCATTTTTAAAAGCCAGGTTGGCTTTTACATTAAGCGGCAGCGCTTTAAAGTCAGCATTTAAAGCCTGTTGTTTTAATTGCTGATAGTTAAGGTTTGCAGCATTAAATAAGCGCTCGGTAGCCTCAAGGTGTAACCATCCCATAACGGGAAGTTTTGAGGTGTTGTTGGTGTCATCAATTAGCGTATATTTAGTACCCGTATTTGAGCTCTCTACCACGCTCCACGGGTAAGCTGCTGGTGCAGTTTCGTGCACTATAAGAACGGCAGCAGCACCTTGACGAGCCGCTTCTTCGTACTTGTAAGTCCAACGACCGTAGTAGGTCATAGCATTACCGGTAAACAGGCTGTCGTCTTGAGTTGCAAAGCCAGGATCGTTAACTAACACCACCACGGTTTTGCCTGTTACATCAAGATTTTTATAATCGTTCCAGTTATATTCTGGTGCATTAATACCATAGCCTACATATACCACGTCAGAATTACGCACATCAATAACGCTTTGTAGCTGCTCGGTACGGGCAGTAAAGTCTTTACCTGCACTAAAAGTGAGCTCACCAATAGTTAATTGCATATTTTGATCAGCAGTTACTTTTGCCATTTTCACCGGTTGTAAGTACTTATCGTTATAAGCACCGCTTAAACCAAACGCTTGGTATTGCTTAGTTAAATAACCAATCGTTTTTACTTCACCGGCTGTAAGGGGGCCACGACCTTCAAATTCGTCTGAGGCGAGTGTTTTAATGTGCTGCTTAATATTATTAATACTAAGTGCTTGGGAATTCTCAAGTTTAGTTGTGTCTGCAGCTTGCTCTGAGCAACCTATGAGCGTTAGAAATAAAAAAAGGCTGGTTGTTTTTATAATTGTCATAATAACTGAGGGTAGGTAATACATAGCTCGACTATATACAGCGAACTTTAAAGTGTCTATACAGGATATAATTTTATAGACTTAAGTTTTAGCTGTTGCACAATATTGAACTTAGAACTTAGAACTTAGAACTTAGAACTTAGAACTTAGAACTTAGAACTTAGAACTTAGAACTTAGGAGGGGGAGCAAGGAGCAAAAATTAGTTGTGGCAGTGTTATAAATGTAGGCTAAATTAATACTGCCCTAATAATAAAACACATCTGTGTTTATAATATTAAGGGCAATAATAGCCGCGGCTAACTAATTAAGCATCTGCCAATTTAACGCGGATTTTGCTTTTATCAACAGTTGCTTGGTTAAGGGCTTTAATTGCACCTTTAACTTCTATGTCGTTTGGCATTTCAACAAAGGCAAAACCTTTAGATTGGCCAGTTTCTTTATCAAGTACTAAGTTACAGGTAGTCACTTTACCGTGCTCTGCAAATAAAGTACGAAGGTCGTGCTCAGAAGTAGCACGAGATAAGTTGCGAACTAATAGTTTCATAATGAACCATGTTTTAAAAATAACTACCGCGATTGTCTCAAGTAAAAGCCGATTGACCTAACGATAAATTGCGATCAGTAAAAATAGTTTAAACTTAATAGCTTCGTTTTGTGGTGAAGGACGACTAAATGAATGCGGTAATTATAGTTTTAGGTGCGCCCAACAGTAGTGACAGCCGTTTATCAGTAATAGCGAAAATCCGATGCGCTCAGTCATATCAAGCATATTTGCATAATCCCAAGGCTAAAATATTATGCACAGGAGGTTTTGGCGTGCATTTTAATACCACTGATTGCGCGCATGAACGATACACTAAATAATTATTTTATTGAGCTTGGAATACCTACAGTTGTATTTTTAGATATTCCATTAAGCCGCTTTACCTTTGAGAATGCTCTACTGGCTAAACCTATTTTAGCGAGTGCTAATATCAGCCATGCAATTTTGTTCAGCTCGGAGTTTCATATGCAGCGTGCGCATTATATATTTAACCATGTTCTACCAACATTAAATCTAACTTTAGTCAGTACTAAGGCACCATTACCAGGTATTAAATTATCGCAGTTGTATGGCCATTAATATGTAGTAATGATTAGAGAGGAGGAAAATATTCGGCAGTTTATTTTACCTAAGTTACCAACACTGGCCATACAAGCAACTAAAGTAAGATAGTAACCTGCCGATAGCTAGTAATAACGAACAAGGAAAATGATATGAAAGTTAATTCAAATGATACTAATTTAGCATCGCAGTTTATATCGAACGGTTCAGAAGTAAAAGTTAATAAACCTGCAAATGGTAAAGAGCAATTAAATAGTGAAATGGAGCGACTAGCTAAGGATATATATCATAAAGATCAGCCTAAAGAGCCAGAGCCGACTTATAATAAGTCAATGAAAATAATAACAAATAATGTTGTATCAACAAGGGAAGCAGAAGAAAAAGCGTTAAATAATATTCGAATAGCTACTGTTAATCTTTATATGCCGGGTGGTGAAGTTTCTAACTCGGTTGAAAAAATGTTTACTCAGTATGACAATATTATGACTGAAATAGCGGCTGGACAACCATCATTAGCGAATAAAGATTGGGGTATATCAATCAGTCAATTAGGTGAGCTAGAAGTTACAGGTTCAATTAGTGATAAAGAGAAAAGTCTTATATCTGAAAAATTAAATGGCAACGGGGATTTTGTGGCCGCAGCTAACGAGTTTAAATCGAGCTTTCTAGGGCATATTGACTTGGGAGTTAGGGGGTGGTCAAGTTACGACGTAAACGAAGATAATTTCTCCAAAATATTTGACTTAAAAGAAATCCTGGATAATTCGCAAGGCGGAGAAAGCTTTAAGCAGGCTTGGAATAAGGACTTTAGTTGGCTCGAGTTAAACGATAATATTTCATTTCAGCTTAGAAGAAAAGCAATTAAAAATTAAAATAATTCAATTATCCTTATTACTTATGGGTAATAAACTGCAACAAAAAAGCCGTTAATGACTATTGATCACTAACGGCTTGCTTAATTTATAAAAACGACTTATTTTACTTCTTTACCTGCCGCTTGTTGGTCAGCATGGTAGCTAGAGCGCACAAATGGGCCAGAGGCTGCATGAGTAAAGCCAATTTCATCAGCGTAGGCTTTTAGTGCATCAAACTCAGCAGGTGGCACGTAACGTTTTACTGGTAAGTGGTGCTTAGAAGGCTGTAAGTATTGGCCTACTGTAAGCATATCAACGTTATGGGCACGTAAGTCGCGAAGTACTTCTTCTATTTCGCTAATTTCTTCACCTAAACCAACCATTAAACCAGACTTAGTTTTAATCTCTGGGTGCGCTTCTTTAAAGCGACGCAGTAGCTCAAGTGACCATTTGTAATCAGCCCCTGGACGCGCAAGCTTATATAAACGCGGCGCAGTTTCTAGGTTATGGTTAAACACATCTGGTGGGGTTTCGATTAGTATTTCGAGTGCGCGGTCCATACGGCCACGAAAATCGGGTACTAAAATCTCAATAGTAATATTTGGGCTGTGCTTGCGAATTTCGCGAATACAATCGGCAAAATGCTGCGCGCCGCCATCACGTAAATCATCACGATCTACCGAGGTAATAACCACATAGCTTAGCTTCATGTCTTTAATTGTAAGCGCTAGTTTTTCAGGCTCAGTTGCATCAGGTGTTAATGGACGACCATGGGCAACATCACAAAATGGGCAACGACGAGTACAAATTGCACCTAAAATCATAAAGGTAGCTGTACCGTGGTTAAAGCATTCAGATAGGTTAGGGCACGAAGCCTCTTCGCATACCGAGTGCAGCCCATGCTTACGCATCGCCTGTTTAATGCCCTCAATACGCTCTGTTGATTTAGGTAAGCGAATTTTTAGCCACTCTGGCTTGCGTAACATTTCGTTTTTTTCTGTTGGTAAAACTTTTACGGGGATCAACGCCATTTTTGCTGCGTCGCGTAGTTTTACACCTGGTTCCATCTTGACTGGTTTATTCATTCGTTTTCAAACCCTTCAGTATGCTTAACCTGTGTTGCATTAAGCTTTTTAATCATGTGTTTTACCAGTCCTGCACCTGCTGTTTCTAGGTTTTGAGGACCCTTTAATTCTTTAGTTTGCACCATATTCATGCCTGCATAACCACATGGGTTAATGCGTAAAAATGGACTTAGGTCCATGTTAACATTTAATGCTAAGCCATGAAACGAGCAACCACGACGAACGCGTAAACCCAAAGAGGCTATTTTACTGTCGTTAACGTAAACACCGGGCGCATCGGCTTTGGCGTATGCTTGAATGTCGTACTCGGCGAGGGATTCAATAATACACTCCTCTAGCCAAGTAACTAATTCGCGTACACCAATTTTTAAACGACGTAAGTTAAATAGTACATACATCATTTGCTGGCCGGGGCCGTGGTAGGTTACTTGCCCACCGCGATCAACTTTAATCACTTCTATATCGCCGGGTGCGAGTAAGTGCTCGTCTTTACCTGCTTGGCCTTGAGTAAATACACTTTCGTGCTCTACTAACCAAATTTCATCCGCGCTATCGTCGTCGCGGGTATCGGTGAAGTCTTGCATTTTCTGCCAAATTGGCAAGTAACGCTGGCGGCCAAGTTGGCGCACGATTAAGGTGTTTTCTTTCACAACAAATCTCAATTATGGCTTAAAGCATGTGGCGTACGTCATCTAGATTACTGATCACGTTATAAATTTCTTCAATATGAGCGCCACTAGTAACGGTTGCAACAAGCGAAACTGATTCGTAATTACCTTTGCTACTTGGTTTTACTTTTGGGGCATAGTCGCCAGGTGCAATAACTTGTAACTTAGCTAAAATTTGATCCGTTAAGTTTACATTGGCTAAACCCATTATTTTAAATGTAAACGGGCAAGGGAACTCTAAATACTCATCAAATTTAGTATCTTTAACTGGTTGAACCACGACAGTGACTCCTCATACAAAAAAGTGTTGGCTTAATTTTGCTAAGTGGCAAACCCTAAGCTTAATACTATTGGGCTAATGGCAATCTGAGTTAAGCTTGTTTGGCTGTGCCAAAAAAGTTACAACTCAACATAATTGACTTATATGGGGCGCATTCTAGCATTTTTCAAGCAAAAAAAAACGCCTCATAGCAGAGGCGTTAATATTGTTTTATGCGGCTATTGCATAATCTGTAAACGTAAGTAGTCATAAATTTTACTAAAGAAGCTACCTTCTTCCACTTCTTCAAGTGTAACTAGCGGATATTGTGCAATATCTTCGCCTTCTAGTTGTAAAAATAAAGTACCTACTTTAGTGCCTTTAGCTAATGGCGCTTCAAGCGTGTTATCTAATTTAAAGTTCGCTTTTAAATTTTTATGCTGACCACGTGGAATAGTAATAGGGGTATCTTCTAAAATACCTAAAGAAACATTTTCTTTATTACCCATCCAAATACGTTGCTCTGCAAAGCTATCGCCTGCTTTGTACGGTGTAATTGTTTCATAAAAGCGAAAGCCATAGTTAAGTAACTTTTTGCTTTCTTCTTTACGTGCGCGCTCGCTTGAAGTACCCATAACAACGGCAATTAAACGCATATCGTTTTTAGTTGCAGAGGTTACTAAGCTGTAGCCTGCATCTGATGTATGGCCGGTTTTAATACCGTCTACGTCTAGGCTTTCATCCCATAATAATGAGTTGCGGTTGTATTGTTTAATGCCGTTATAAGTAAATGACTTTTTCTTATAAAGTGCGTACTCATCGGGTACATCGCGAATAAGTGCGCCGCCAAGTGTTGCCATATCACGCGGTGTTGTATAGTGCGCGTCGGTATCAAGGCCGTGGCTATTAATAAAGTGAGTGTTGCTCATGCCTAATTTTGCAGCGTGGGCGTTCATTAAATCAGCAAAAGCGCTTTCGCTACCGGCAATGTGCTCTGCCATAGCAACGCAGGCATCGTTACCTGATTGAATAATTATTCCGTGGTTTAGGTCATCAACGCTAATTTGTTTACCTACTTCAATAAACATTTTAGATGATTCTGGAAAGTTTTTAGCCCATGCTTTTTCGCTAACCGTAACCATGTCGGTAGGTGCAATATTACCGGCTTTAACTTCTGTGCCTATAACATAACTGGTCATCATTTTAGTTAAACTAGCAGGTGCTAACTTTGTATCAGCTTCACCTTGGGCAATAACTTTACCAGTTGTAAAGTCTACTAAAAAATAACCTTTAGCATTAACTTGAGGAGGTGCTGGAATAATTTGTGCGGTGGCTGAAAATACGGCGGCAGAACAAACTAGGCCGCATACCCCGTTGAGAATTTTATGTTTAATAGATTTCATCATACTCATTAATGGTTAAAGTTAAAGATTTGCGTTAGCCCATTCACATACCCAAACTACCCCTAGATGCGGGCGTCGTTGGAATTAAAAACGATTTAGGCAAGGCATTGATTACAAATAATAGTCACTCTATTGTTCAAATCAATAACGCAGTATAAATCGTTTTTAAACCAACCTCCAGGGCGTTTCACTGGAGCTTACTCTCTGTGTTGTTACTTTTTAAAAGGGATTACCATTTCAGCAAAGTAACGCCTAGATATTAAGTCCCAGTACAACGCTGAATTCTGCATCTTAGGGTAGTTTGGGTATTAGTCTTACTGAGTGTAAAGCAAGAACGCGTTTTTAAATTGGTTTTGTTTTAATTGTGTTAATACTTGCTGTGCATGCTGGGCGTCTTTAATTGGCCCTAAATGCAACCTGAAAATATCGTCTTTTTGCACGATATTAGTGGGTAATTTATAATCGAGGCGTAAACGACTAGCCAGTGCTTCAATATTTGCTAGTGTACTACCTGCTGCTACCTGAATATAGGTTAAATGCGCAGTCGAATTGTCAAGCGTAACTGCTTCAAGCTTAACCTTGGCTGTACCATGGGTGTAATAACCTAGTTTGTATGCGGCTGCGTAGGATAAATCAATCACTCTATCTTCATGAAATGGGCCACGGTCATTTACGCGCACAATGACAGATTTATTATTACTGGTATTTGTTACTTTTACAAAGCTAGGTAAGGGCAGTGTTTTATGAGCGGCGGTCATGGCAAACATATCGTATATTTCGCCATTTGAAGTATGATAACCATGAAATTTACGGCCGTACCACGATGCAATGCCTTCCTCTGCATAACCAGTCTCGTCAAGCATAGGCGTATAACTTTTACCTAATACGGTATAAGGCCGGCTTGCGCTGGCACTTTTAGTAACTTTAACCACTACAGCGTCTTGCATTTCTAATGTGGTAGGCGCACGTAATGGTGCAGCATCATGGCGCATGCTGTAGCGACTGCTTGGGGTGTTATTTGAGCTACTACAAGCACTTAAAAGTATTAGGACAAAGCTGATAGTAAAAAATCGAGTATAAAATTGCATTATTTTAAAAGCATCCTTTTATCAGTTGCAATAGACATAATAATGCCAAAACTGGCCATCAGCGTCACCATAGACGTACCACCATAACTTATTAGTGGAAGCGGTACACCTACAACGGGTAATAAACCCGATACCATGCCTATATTTACAAACACATAAACAAAAAATGTCAGTGTAAGTGAGCCAGCTAATAACTTGCCAAAGGCATCTTGTGCATTAACGGCAATGTATAAACCGCGGCCAATAATAAATAAATATAAACTGAGTAAAATACACACCCCAAATAAGCCAAATTCCTCACTTAACACCGAAAATATAAAGTCAGTATGGCGCTCTGGTAAAAACTCAAGTTGCGATTGCGTACCCTGTAACCAACCTTTACCTTCAATGCCACCAGAGCCAATCGCAATTTTAGACTGAATAATATGATAGCCAGAGCCAAGCGGGTCGCTTTCAGGATCTAAAAAAGTAAGTACTCGTTGCTTTTGATAATCGTGCATACCATAGTGCCAAAAAGGCCATGCAGCGAGTGCTACTATAGAGCTTAAAAAACCAATTAAACGCCAGCTCAAACCCGATAAAAACAATACAAAAACACCTGAGCTGGCAATTAATATAGAAGTGCCTAAGTCGGGCTGCTCTTTAATTAGTAGCGTCGGTAGCATCATAATTACAAAACCAATAATTAAATGCAGTGGGCGAGGGGGTAAGTGATTACGTCCTATATACCAAGCAACCATCATGGGGACTGCAAGCTTCATTAATTCAGATGGTTGAAAGCGAGTGATACCTAAGTCTAGCCAGCGCTGAGCACCTTTAGAACTCACTCCAAATAATAACACTCCAACCAGCATTAATAGCCCTAAGCAATAAAGCGGTATAACTAAGCGCTTTAAAGTAGCAGGAGATAGCTGCGCTAATACGAACATAGCTACAATTGCACCGCCCATACGCGTAATATGGCGGATCATCATGGCGTTATCTTGGCCACTGGCGCTGTACACAATAGTGATACTACCGACCATCATTATTAGCAGCGCAATAAATAAGGGTAAGTCTATATGTAGGCGCATCCAAATTGAGCGTTTATCATGCAAAGCGGTCATGGGATGTTATTCCTTGCAAGATTAACGGGGTTGGCTGCAAAGTAGTAATCCATAAGTTGCCGAGCAATTTGCACACCACCATGGTTATTTTCTAATATTACAGACACTACAATTTTGGGATCGTTATACGGTGCAAAACCAATATAAATAGTGTTGTCGCGTTGTCGCTCTTTTAACGCATCAGCATCGTAGCGTTCGCCTTGAGCAATACTTACTATTTGTGCTGTGCCCGTTTTACCAGCAGAGTCATAATTAGTCCCTTTAAATGCTTTATGCGCAGTACCCGATACTTTTTTTACTGTGTTGTGCATTGCATCTAAAGCAATTTGCCAATGATGAGGGTTTTTTAATATTACAGGGGGCTTTTCTTCATTATTGATTTGTATAATGTCGTTATCTTTTTTAACCACTTGCACTAAATGTGGCGGATGGTTAATACCACGGTTTACTAAAATGTTTGTCGCATTTGCAATCTGAATTGGAGTGGCGGTCCAATAGCCTTGGCCTATGCCTACAGAAATAGTGTCACCACGCCACCACGACTCTTTAAAGCGATTTTCTTTCCACTCTTTTGAGGGCAGTATTGCCGTAGTTTCTTCATGAATATCAATACCAGAGAGTTCACCAAAGCCAAAACGCGACATAAAGTTACTTATTTTAGTAATACCTAAGCGATAAGCTGCATCGTAAAAATAGGTATCGCACGACTCTTCAATTGCTTTGTATACATCAACATGACCATGACCCCAACGTTTCCAGTCGCGCCATTTATGCTCTACATTTGGAATTTGAAAAAAACCAGGATCCCACATAGAAGTACTTTCGCTGACTATATTCTCTTCTAGGGCTAAAATAGCCATATGTGGTTTTACAGTAGAGGCAGGTGCATAACGACCTTGAGTTGCACGATTAATTAACGGGCGGTCTGGGTTTAGTAACGCTTTATAGTTTTTGCTGCTTATGCCGTGCACAAATAAATTAGGGTCGTAACTAGGGTTAGAATAAAGCGCAAGTACACCGCCATCTTTAGCGTCCATAACGACAATAGCACCACGCATATCTTTAAGCGCATGTTGGGCAATTTGCTGTAAACCAATATCGAGTGTGAGTACTAAGTCGCTCCCTGGTTGCGGGGGGAGCATGCTTAAAGTGCGAATTATTCTACCGCGATTATTGACTTCAACATGCTGCGAGCCCACTTGGCCATGCAAGAGTTCTTCGTAATACTTTTCGATGCCGAGTTTGCCAATGTCGTGAGTGGCGCGATAATTTGTAGCTTGATCTTCTTGAGTTAATTTATTTAGCTCTTTTCTGTTTAATTTAGCCACATAGCCCAGTGCATGGGTAAGGGTATCGCCAAACGGATAATAGCGTGCGAGGCGAGCTTCAATACTAAAGCCTGGGAATTTATGTTGGTTTACTGAAAATTTAGCAACTTCTGTTTCATCTAAACGTGCTTTTAGTACTTGGCTTTTAAAGCGCCGCGTATGTTTTATATCGTCTAAAAAGTCGGTTTTTTCTTGCTCGCTTATGGTTATTATTTTACTTACTTGTTCAAGCGATAGCGGCAGGTCTGCAACATCTTCAGGAATAACCTCAAGATTATAAACGGGTTTGTTTTCGGCAAGTAATACGCCATTGCGGTCGTAAATTAAACCTCGGTTAGGCGCAATTGGAATAACTTTAATACGGTTGTCATTGGAGCGAGTTTGGTAGTTTTGATGATCATCTACCTGAATTTTATATAAATTCGAGAGTAAAATAGCAATTAGAGCTAATATAAAAATAAAACCCACAAACGCACGCCGTGCAAATAAGTTTGCCTCTGCTGAATGGTCGCGAATAGTGGGTCTTTGTTTTAACATGGCAAGGATTACTCGCGATGATAAGGATGGTTGTTATTTAAGCTCCAGCCTCTGTATAGGCTTTCAGCAACAATAATACGCACCAAAGGGTGCGGTAAAGTTAAGTTAGATAACGACCATTTTTGCTCAGAGGCAGCAATACACTCTGGTGCAAGTCCTTCAGGACCGCCAATAAGTAAACTTACATCGCGGCCATCGAGTTGCCATTTTTCCATGTTTTTAGCAAGTTCGTGGGTATCAAGTGGTTTACCTGTTACTTCTAGAGTAACAATACGGTTGCCTTTAGGAATAGCTGCTAAGGTTTTTTCACCTTCAATATGTAAAATGCGTTTTATATCTGCATTTTTACCACGTTTTCCGGCTGGGATTTCAATCAGTTCAAGTGCCATATCTTTAGCAAAACGACGTTGATACTCTGTAAATCCGGTTTCTACCCAAGCTGGCATTTTTGTACCAACGGCAATCATTTGTATTTTCACGTGTTACTTCCAAGCCTGTCTAAAATAAGTGGGTGTTTATTACTAGCCCCACAGTTTTTCTAGATCGTAATAGCTACGTGCTTCGTTTTGCATCACGTGTACAACCACATCACCTAAATCAACCAATGCCCATTCACCGTCGCTTTGGCCTTCATAACCTAAAGGTTCTTCACCTGCGTGGCGAGCCTCTTTTGCTAAATTATCAGCAATTGACAGAACATGACGTTTAGATGTGCCAGAGCATACAACCATGTAGTCTGTAATGTCTGATGTTGCTGTTACGTCAATATGAATCACATCGCGTGCTTTCATATCTTCAATTTTATCTATTGCAAAAGCGAGTAGTTGTTTCGAATCCAAGGTTTTGTCTCAATTTTAAATTTAATAGCGTGCATTTTAACATGCTAGGGGTTTTATACCAATGACTCTTGCAGAGTATTCACTTGTCAAGGTTAATTAGTATTATCATCATTTTGGTAAAGCGCATGGCGCTCTATATACAGACTCACTGCATCGGGTAATAGTTCATTCTTTTTATTAGTATTTTTAAGTTGTTGGCGAATATTACTCGATGCTGCATCGAGCATTTCACCGGGTAAAAAATAAAGTTTACCGGCAACCGTATGTGAAAGGGTTTTTGCATTATTAACTTGCGCTTGTTGCATATAATGCTGTAAATGGCCACTAACAGCACATTGCTGCCCAGGGCGTTGATACACCACAATATGGCAAAGTTGCGTGATTGCTTGCCACTGATACCATTTATCGAGGTTATTAAACGAGTCCATGCCAATTAAAAACACAATTGGCGTGTTTGGATGCTGTGCTCTTAATTCTTGTAAACTCAATAAAGAATAAGAAGGCCCAGTGCGGTGCAACTCTCTTAAATCGAGTTGAAAAAAAGGGTAAGGCGCAATTGCTGCATTGAGCATAGCTACTCGGTGCTCGGTGCTAATGCCAGGAGCCATTTTGTGGGCGGGCAGTGCGCAAGGCATAAAGTACAACGTATTTAAGTTAAGTGCATTTACGCATTGCTTTGCCATATTAATGTGCCCCAAATGAACGGGGTCGAAAGTGCCACCAAAAATTGCGATCATGTTAAATTCTGCATTTTAATTAACAGGATGACATGGCAGCGAAATATTCATCGGTTGGCAAAACTTAATACAAATATGCGCGAGTGCTTGATAGGGCGCAATTAAGTTACCTTGTTTGTAGCTGGCGTCAAATATTGCAAGCTCAGAGCTAATTTGCTCAAGGGTATGAATACTTAACCTGTTTATAGCACTTTGTACTGGCGCTTGTTGGTTTTTCCATATTGCTTTTTGCTTAAATAAATTAGCAATGGGCTCGCCATTAAGTAAACCAATTTGCACATCAATTAAGGTGTTAAGCTCCTTGGTTATTGCCCATAAAATACTCACCACTTCGGTGTTATCGCTGGCCAGTTTATTCAGCACTTTTATTGCTTGTTTAGCTTGGCCGTTTAATAGTGCGTCGCTTAAATCAAAAATATCAAACTTGGCTTGATTTAATAGCCCTTGCATTACTAATTGTTGTGTAATGAGCGCATTGGCGTGTAGTAATGAGAGTTTTTCGAGTTCTTGAAAACACGCCAGTAAATTACCTTCAGTGGCGCTAATTAAACTCAGCTTTGCCTCATTTTGCATATTAAGAGATAAACGCTGGCATTGCTCATCTAACCAACGCTTTACATGCGTACCGGTAAGCGGATAGCAAGGTACAAATAAACCGTGTTTATCAAGCGCTTTAAACCAAGCACTGCGTTGTACGTCTTGGCTGGCTTTAGCGCCTTTAATAATTAAAATGGTATCGGGGTTTATTAGCTCAATAATTTTTTTAAACGTGTTGCTGCCAATAATTCCTGGCTTTTGCTGGTTTAAATCAAGCTCAATAATAGTGCGGGCGCTAAACAGCGACATACTTTGATATTGAGCTATAATTTCTTGCCAATCAAAACCTTGCATTAAAGTAAATTTAATTACTTCATCAAAGCCTTGCTCTTTAGCAATTGCGCGAATTTGTTGTACACATTGCGCTTCTTGAAAAGGCTCTTCACCAAACACTAAGTAAAAGGGTTTTAAGCCTTTTTTTAGTTCACTCGGTAATTGATTAGCGTAACAGCGCATTATAGTTGCGACAACTCTCTAAGAATACGACGACTAGCTTGTTGGCGTATTTCGCTAATAAGGAGTGCAAGCTCTTTTGCTTTGGCTAATGCATTGTCAGGATCGTCTTGATAATTACGATATAACTCAAAGCGCTTTTCTATTGGCTCAGCATTAGGACGATTGATCACAAACGCAACACTGTAAGTAAGTTCGTATTCTGCTACTTGGCCATTTTGAAACAACGACAAGGTTTGACGTTCAAGCTGATCTTTAAATAAATAAAGCTGTGCCGACTTTTTACTAGCCGCAACTAGTTTAACGTCACTGGCAATAAGCTCACTTTTTAAGGCGCTAAATAACGCTGACTTTTCATCGTCGCCAATGAGGGTTATTTGTTTTAGATCGTCTGGCAAGCTAGAGGCTTTTTTTAAATGAAAGCCACAGCTAGTTAATAAAAAACAGACTAGCACTAAGGCTAGTCCGTTTTTAATGGCGTTAAAAGCGGCCATATTAATTAGCTACCACATTAAGCAGTTTACCCGGTACGTAAATAACTTTACGAACGGTAACGCCGTCAGTGTATTTAGTTACGCTTGCTTGTTCAAAAGCGAGTGCTTCTACTTGCTCTTTTGTGGCATCGGCTGCAACGGTTAGTTTAGCGCGTAGTTTTCCGTTAACTTGAATAATAATTAACTTTTCATCTTCAACCAAAGCCGACTGATCAACCTCTGGCCATGAAGCGTTAACTATATCGCCTTCTTTACCTAGCTCTTGCCATAATTGGTGCGACAAATGCGGCGTAATAGGTGCAAGCATAATAAGCATTGCTTCAAGCGCTTCGTTAGCTATCGCTACATCTTGCTTACTATTTAACGGTGCTTTTAATAGTTTATTAGACAGCTCCATAATTGCCGCAATAGCAGTATTAAAGGTTTGACGACGTTCAACATCATCACTCACTTTAGCAATTGCTTTGTGTAAATCGCGACGCAGTACTTTTTGCTCGTTATTTAATGCTGTTTTATTGAGTGGTTGAAAACCAACTGTTTTAACATCAACCGCGTATTTCCACACACGTTTTAAGAAGCGATGTGCCCCTTCAACACCCGCGTCAGACCATTCTAGCGTTTGCTCTGGTGGTGCTGTAAACATCATAAATAAACGTACAGTGTCGGCGCCGTATTGTGCAATAACATGCTGTGGGTCAATACCGTTATTTTTCGATTTTGACATTTTGCTCATGCCAGATGAAAACACCGGGTTACCATCAACTTTATGCCATGCTTTAGTTACGCGGCCTTTGTCGTCTGTTTCGGTATTTACGTCGCTTGGCGAAATCCAAATATCAGCCCCTTTTTCATCTTTACGATAAAACGTTTCGGCTAATACCATACCTTGACAAAGTAAGCGGTCAAATGGCTCGTCTGAATCAACTAAACCAAAGTCGCGTAATAGTTTATGGAAAAAGCGCGAGTACAATAAATGTAAAATAGCGTGTTCAATACCGCCTATGTATTGGTTTACTGGTAACCAATAGTTAGCCGCTGCTGGGTCTAGCATGCCTTCGTCATGACGTGGGCTACAGTAACGAGCGTAATACCAAGACGATTCCATAAAGGTGTCAAAGGTATCGGTTTCATGAAACGCTGGTGCGCCATTCATGGTGGTTTTTGCCCAGTTAGGATCAGCTTTGATTGGCGATGTAACGCCATTCATTACTACGTCCTCTGGTAAGCGTACTGGCAGCATATCGTCGGTTGCAGCAAGTTCGTTACCGTCTTCGTCGCTAAGCATTGGAATTGGTGAACCCCAATAACGTTGGCGGCTTACGCCCCAATCACGCAGGCGGAAGTTTACTTTACGCTCGCCCACACCCAAGGCTTCTAACTTATCGGCAATGGCATTAAATGCCGCGTCAAAATCAAGGCCGTCAAATTCACCCGAGTTAACCAATACACCTTTATCGGTAAACGCTTCTTTGTTTAGGTTTACTTCAAGGTCAGAGCCCGTAACTGGCGCAATCACTTGTTTAATATCAAGGCCGTAGGCTGTTGCAAATTCAAAGTCACGTTGGTCGTGTGCAGGCACTGCCATTACCGCGCCTGAGCCGTAATGCATTAATACAAAGTTAGCGATCCAAATTGGTACTTGCTCACCAGTAAGTGGGTGAGTAGCAAAAAAGCCTGTTGCTATGCCTTTTTTCTCCATGGTTGCCATGTCGGCTTCACTTACTTTGTTGTTTTTACACTCTTCAACAAACAGTGCCACAGAATCGCTATTTTTAGCCGCTTCTTTAGCAATTGGGTGGCCTGCAGCAACCGCTACATAAGTCACACCCATAAAGGTATCTGGACGCGTGGTATAAACGCTAAATGTTTCGTTGTTATCAGTGCGTTTAAATTCAATATCACACCCTTCAGAGCGACCAATCCAGTTGCGCTGCATGGTTTTAACTTGTTCAGGCCAATCTTCTAACTTGTCTAAATCGTCAAGTAGTTCTTGTGCGTAGTCGGTAATTTTAATAAACCACTGTGGAATTTCTTTTTGCTCAACCACAGCGCCCGAACGCCAACCGCGACCGTCAATAACTTGCTCGTTAGCTAATACAGTTTGATCTACCGGATCCCAGTTAACCGTCGACATTTTTTTGTACACTAAGCCTTTTTCGTACAACTTAGTGAAAAACCATTGTTCCCATTTATAGTATTCTGGATGACAGGTGGCAATTTCGCGATCCCAGTCATAACCAAAACCTAACTGCTTAAGTTGGGTACGCATGTAGTCAATATTCTCGTAGGTCCATTTTGCAGGGGCTGTTTTGTTTTTAATAGCCGCGTTTTCTGCAGGTAAACCAAACGCATCCCAACCCATAGGTTGCATTACGTTTTTGCCTTTTAAGCGCTGAAAGCGAGATACAACGTCACCAATAGTGTAGTTACGCACGTGACCCATATGGAGTCGACCGCTCGGGTAGGGGAACATAGAAAGGCAGTAATACTTTTCTTTACTCTCATCTTCCGTAACTTTAAATACTTTGTTTTCTTCCCAGTAACGTTGGATTTTTGACTCTATTTTTTGAGGGTTATATTGCTCTTGCATCTACGGTTCCAGACTTCTTACGACTAATAAAAAATTAGCTCTAGGATAACCCAAATAAACCGCTATTTATAGCGCCATAAACACGCTTTTATTAAATTATAACTTTCAGTGCAGGTTAACCTATACTTTTGTAAGCTAGTTGCTGAAAAGCATAGGTTAAAGGTTGATTTAACAGCCCTAATAGGTTCAACCTACAAATCTAAATATGCCCTAAATTTGCAGGAGTAAGAAAATGGCTGACTACAAAACATGGCTAAACGATTTAACGCTTTGGTTAAAAGATGTAAAAGATCATGAATTAAAAGAGGCGGTAAAACGATTTGTTGAATCTGAGCAGGCACTTAAAAATTTAGGAGAAGAAAAGTATCAACTTTATCGTAACTACTTAATGCGCGATTTAGAACACTTGCAAGAGCACGAAACCCACTATAATTCGCTTGCATGGCAAGAGCTTAAAGAATCATTATGGTATGAGCTTTCGCACATAGAAGACAAAACACAGCTAGAGTGGCACTCACTTAGCCAAGATTTTAAGCACAATGGCATATATCACGTAGGCGAATGGATAGCCATAGGCACATTAGTATGTAAGAATTGTAACCATAGTTACGATGTTTATCATGCTACGCAAATAACACCTTGTTTAGAGTGTGATGGAATCTATTTTAGCCGTAAGGCTTTGCAACCCTAAATATAAGTATTAAGTGGCTGCAGGCCACTTAATACGCCAAAAGCCAGTGAATACGCTGGTAAACAAAGAAGTTAGAATGACGAAAAAATTACTGCCACTACCTGTATCAAAGCTTGCGCCGAGCATTTCTACTAGCCACGTGCATACTTGCATGAGCAACCCATACCCAGAGCATTTTACTTTTATAGGCCAACAACGGGCGCAAAGTGCATTAGACTTTTCACTCGGTATGGATTTACCTGGCTATAACGTATACGTAATGGGCGAAGCTGCACATGGACGTTTTACCCTAGTAAAAGACAAACTAAAAGAGCATGCCAAAGGCAGAGTAACGCCTAATGAGTGGTTGTATGTAAATAATTACGACGACCACCGCGAGCCTATCGCACTGTTTATGCAAGCTGGGCAAAGTAAAAAGCTTGCCGATGACATTGATGCTTTTATTGACGAAGTGCTCGACACCTTTCCTGCCGCATTTGACAACCCTGCGTACCAGCGCAAAAAGAAATCCATAGACCGTGAATTTAACGACGCCTATGACGGTGCTATTACCGCGGTAGAAATTGCGGCGCTTGAACAAAGTGTGGCGCTTATTGAAGAAAAAGGCGTAGTAGGTTTTGCTCCATTAATAGGTGGCAAGCAGCTAAGCGATAATGAATTTTCGCACCTTGAAGATGAGCTACGTGAAACCTTTTTTGAAAGAATTGAAAAACTCGAAGACACATTAATAGAAGCACTTATTGAGCTGCCGCGCTGGAAGCGTGAATCTACCGAAAAACTACGTAACCTTAAAAAGTCGACTGCCGAGCAAGCAACTAAGCCCTTATTAAAAGACTTAGAGCATAAATATGCCAGCCATATTGGCGTGCTGCGTTATTTAAAAGACATTCGCGTAGAAATTATTGACGCTGTGCTTGAGTGGTTAGACGATGAAGGCGAAAGCGAAGAAAACAAAGAAGACTTTGATCGCAAAGGCATGCTTACAGACTTTTTTGCGCCCAATATTTTAGTTGAGTTTAAAGAAGGCGACGCCGCTCCTGTGGTTTACGAACCTAACCCAACGTTTGGCAACATATTTGGCAAGGTTGAGTACGCTACCTCACAAGGCTCGCTTATAACTAGCTATCGCTCAATTCAGGCCGGCGCATTGCATCGCGCTAACGGTGGCTATTTAATGATGGACGCCGAAAAAGTAATGGCTAACCCACAAGTGTGGGATGGTTTAAAACTATCGCTTAAAACCCATCAAATTAAAAATGACTTACCGTATCAAGATAGCGTTGTAGGCAGCAGTTTTACGTTGCGCCCGCAGTTAATTCCGCTAGATGTAAAAATAATATTATTAGGCTCGCGCGAGCTGTACTACACCATAGGTGAGTACGACGAAGAATTTGCTGAGCTGTTTAGAATACTAGCCGACTTTGACTACTACTTACCGAGTAGCGATAAATTACAGTACCAATTTATTACCAAAGTAACTGACTATTGTGAGCACGTTTTAAAATGCACCACTACAGAAGCAGCAATGGTGCGCTTGCTCAAATTTAGTTATCGCCAAGCCGAGCATCATAATAAACTCTCTGCCCGCTTTGCCGATGTGTTAGAGCTGGTAGCCGAAGCAAGTTATTATGCCAAACAAGACAAGCTAACGGTTATAGACGCTCATCATATTGACGAAGCCATTGAAGGTAAACAGTATCGTACTGGGCAAATTAGCGAAAACATGCTCAGTGATATTAAAGAAGGGCACACCCTTATTGCCACGCAAGGCCAAGCCATAGGCAAAGTAAATGGTTTAACTGTACTGCATATTGGCGATACCTCATTTGGTACACCTGCGCGTATTACGGCAACAGTTTATGCCGGTGCCGATGGCGTTTTAGATGTAGAGCGCGAAGCCGAGCTAGGTAAAGCAATTCACTCTAAAGGGGTAATGCTACTTACCGGCTATTTAGGCAATAAATACGCGCAGCACTTTAGCTTAACGCTCAGTGCAAATATTGCAATTGAACAAAGCTATGGCTACATAGATGGCGATAGCGCGTCACTTGCCGAGTTATGCGCGTTAATTTCGGCTATTACTAGTTTACCACTGAGTCAATCAATTGCGCTTACAGGCTCAATTAACCAACATGGCGATGTACAAGCTATTGGTGGCGTAAACGAAAAAATAGAAGGCTTTTTTAAACTGTGTAAAATGCGCGGTTTAACTGGCGAAGAGGGCGTGATCATTCCTAAATCTAACCAAGTTAACTTAGTGTTAGATGAGGAAATACTTAATGCAGTTGAACTTGGTAAATTTAATATTTACGCAGTAGAGACGGTAGATCAGGCACTTAACTTACTGATGGATTTAGAAGCTGGCGATTTAGTTGACGGGCACTATCCTGAAAACTCAGTAAACGGCCTAGCCTTAGCACGACTTAAAGATATTGCAGACATTGTAAACGGCGATAGCGAAGATGAAAAAGACGCAGAACCAGAAGAGGAAAAAAATTAACTATGCTTAATATAATATTAGCGGTAATTATCGCCATATTTTGCTTTTTAATATTTAAAAACAGCAAAAAAGCCAAACAACAAGTGGGTATTAACGCGCAAATAGAAGCTGATTTTTTGGCAGCTAATGCAAAAGTAGATGGCGTACAAGAGACCGCTTCAGGCTTGCAGTACAAAGTATTGCACCAAGGGCAAAGCGATGACAAGCCTAACCCCAAAAGCATGGTTAATGTGCATTACCACGGTACGTTAATAGACGGCACAGTATTTGACAGCTCAGTTGAGCGTAAAGCCCCTATTAGCTTTGGTTTACATCAAGTTATTAAAGGGTGGACCGAAGGTCTGCAACTTATGAGCCCCGGCGATAAATACCTACTTTATGTACCGCATCAACTGGCTTACGGTGAAAAACGTGTGGGCAGCATTCCACCGGCATCACTGCTTATATTTGAAGTTGAGTTATTGGCTATTGAGTCGTAATATTATTTTAAGTAATAATTACTTAAGCCCTGCTTTCATAAAGTGGGGCTTTTTGCTTTTAGCCAGCCTGTAAACGTTACTCAAGAATTTTAATGTTAGGTCGATACCTATAATAGTGACAAAGCTATTTTAGGGATAAAGTAATGAAGATTTCACCAGCGCCCCCTTTACACCATGCATACAGACTTAATACTCAGCCTTTAACACAACCAGGTAAGCAACTTGCTGAAGGTGAGACAGAGGATGAGCCAAAATATGTTTTATCAAAGTTCTTAGACACTAAAGCACAAAAGTACAGTGAAGATAACGCAATGTTTGGCGATCAATATAAAAACCTAGAAAAAGTGTATAAGCACTTTTTAGGGCGGGTTATTGCATTGCAAGAGCAAATTAACAAACTCAAACAAAGTCCAATTCAAAGCAGTTTAACCATAAATAGCACCGCAAATGAGCCAAATAAAAGTGATGCTAGTTTAGCTATTGATGTTGAGCATTTAGGGTCTAAAAAATATAAAAACTCACAACAACAAGAGCAAATAGATATACTAGAGCGGCAATTAGGGGAGTTAAAATCAGAGCAAGCAGCAATAAAACAACAAATGGTTGAGCTGGTTATGAGTGAAATGAAAAGACGAGGCGATCACGACTATAATGTTTAGCGTTAAGGCAGGTTGGTGAATCAGCCCTTAACTTAATTTTACTTACTTCCAGTTTAAATTTACCGTATCTTTAAAGTATAACTTTGTTGAGTACGCTTTAAAAAGTACACCCAAATAATGGCCAGTGGAATTTACTAAATTATGTTCGAAGATGAATTACTTTATGGATACAGCAGTGTATTAATTGCAGTTACATTGTTTATTGCGATCGTTATTTTTAACGAAATAGGCTTTAGAGCAGGGCGGTTTATTCAAGGCAGAACCGACAGTGAAGTTAAGACGCTAACGGGTTCTATTCAGGGCAGTATATTAGGTTTGTTAGCATTACTACTGGGTTTTACATTTAGCATGTCGATGCAACGGTATGATAACCGCAGCATGGCGTTAATAGATGAAGCAAACACAATCGGCACAGCCATATTACGGGTTGAATTACTGCCACAAGAATACAAAAAACAAGCCAATGAATTATTTAAAGAGTATGTAGACTTACGAGTTGCTATAGGCCAATTAGATTTAACCAAACACGCGCAGCGTAACGACTACAATAATAAAATAGCCAACCTACAGCGTCAGTTATGGTCATTGGCTATCGCAGCCACAAATGTTGACCCAAGGCCTGTAACTACAGGAGCGTTTGTAAAATCGCTTAATGATGTAATAGACAGCCAAGGAAAGCGAAATGCTTTATTGCAAATGCATGTACCTGAGGTGGTATTAATACTGCTCTTTATTGTTTTTATTTCGTCTGGCGGCATTATGGGTTATTCCGCAGGACTCAGTGGTAAGCGAATGATTGTGCCCATAGTATTGGTTTCTTTGTTAATTACTTTAATCGTATTTATTATTATAGATTTAGACCGGCCAAAGCGCGGGCTTATACAAGTAGATCAAACGGTAATGATTGAGGTTTCAGAAAATATTAAATAGTAATAAAGAAGGGGTTTTAATTTAAGCGCGTAAATAACAGTTATATTGTTTGCTGCTTTGGCGAACTAAATACTTATTTAGTTCGCCAATAAAAATGTTCGCGTAGTTTAAAATTACAGTAACGCTTTAACCTCAGGATCTGCAAACGCTAATTCAAAGCGCTCTTTATAAAGCATTTGTAAGTCGTTGGTATGCATACTTGGAATGTCTTGCTCGCCAGTAAAGTTTTTATTTATAAGCGTAGCACCAGTGCGATCCTTAATTATTAGATCAAAGTTATACCATGAGTTATCAGTAAAAGCGTGGTGATCATACTTCCATTCGTTAAGTACGATTATAATAGTCGCAGTATCGCTATCTGCTTTAATGTCATTAATATCGACCTGTGGTGTGGTAGCTATTAGCTTAGCGTTAATACCAGAGCGAATAAAACCAGCAGCAAGGCGTTTACCTAAGTGTTGTGGCATAGTTTCGCCAGTAATGATGTTTTGTGTATAAGGTATACCAAAGCCAGAGCGACTTAATCCTTCAAAACCAGAGAGTTTGTCACCATTTACAACATATGGGCGATGATCTACCACTGTAATTTGTATTTCATCAACTTGGGGCTTATTTAACGTAGGAGCTGCTTGTTCTGCAGTCATAATGGCCGTACAGCCGGTAGTTAAAAGTAGGGTAACAGCGATAAAGATTGAAGCTATTTTGTTCACATTATATTCCTTTTATGTGTATTTATGATTAAATAAAACCAAATTACAGATCGTTAGGTAATACCATGAAAGTAATGGATTTTATTGGGCAAGATAGTATTAACAAAAGCTGAATAAATCAAGGCAGTATTAACTTTTATTTTTTTAATGGGCTTAAAGTACTGCTTTTAGCTAGAGTAGGTGTTTAAAATATTAAAATGTGAGTGAAATATATTACCAATTATTAAGCTTTTACAATGACTGTATTTACACCTTGTTACAGTAATTTGTCGCACAAAGCTGCAAACTGTCTTTTTATTGTTATTATGAAATGAAATAACATTGTAAGGACGATAACCTTGAAACTACGCACTTTATTAACAGCAATAGCAGTAGCGGTTGCACCGGCAATATCGCCGATGGTTGCGGCTTATCAAACACAAGATACCCGCTTATTACGCTTTCCCGATATTCATAAAGAATCAGTAACCTTTGTTTATGCGGGCGATATTTATATAGCAAACACTAAAACAGGTAAAAGCACGCGCTTAACTGATCATATTGGTTTTGAAACCTTTCCTAAATTTTCGCCAGATGGCAGCCAAATCGCTTTTTCTGCCCAATATAATGGCAGCCGCCAAGTGTATGTAATGAACCGCGATGGCTCCGACTTAAAACAACTGACTTATTATAACGACGTAGGTGTAATGCCGCCGCGCGGAGGTTTTGATTATCGTGTACTTGATTGGACCCCAGACGGTAAGCATATTGTGTTTAGAGCTAACCGTACCCCTTATGGTCAGCGTGTTGGCCGACCTTATATAGTGCCTGCTGCGGGTGGCCTAGAGCAACCATTAGCCATACCAGAAACTGGCGGTGGCATGTTATCGCCCGATGGCAAACAGTATGTGTATACACCCATTGATCGCGAATTTCGTACTTGGAAACGCACCCGTGGCGGGCGCGCACAAGATGTATGGGTTTACGATTTAGAAAATAACAAATCAAAGCAATTAACAACCAACAGAGCAACCGACCAACAGCCTACTTGGGTTAACAATAACATTTACTACGTGTCGGACAGAGAATACACGCTAAATTTATACAAACATCAAGATGGCAAAAATCCGATAAAAGTAACTAACCACAGCGACTTTGATGTGCTTTGGCCCTCGGCTGGGCCCAACGCCATAGTGTATGAAAATGGTGGTTATTTGTATCGCTTTGATGACGCCACGCAGCAATCTGAAAAGCTGAGCATAAATGTTCAAGGTAACCGTGAACATACAATGGCCTACAGTAAAAATGTTAGTGACTTTATTGATTCAATGGACGTATCGCACGATGGAAAAAGAGTACTATTTACAGCACGCGGCGAACTGTTTTCTGTGCCGGTTAAAAATGGCCCAACCCGAAACTTAAGCCATACGCCAAAAGGGCGTGAAATATCGGCTACATGGTCGCCCAATGGACGCTATATTGCTTACATGAGTGATGAAACGGGCGAGTACGAAATTTACCTAAAAGACAGAGCTAACAATAACCAAATTAAGCAACTGACCAGTAATGGCAGTATTTGGCGTTTTGAACCAGTTTGGTCACCAGATAATAAAAAGTTATTGTTTAGCGATCAGAATCACACCCTGTGGTGGCTCGATATTAAAACCGGTAAGCAGCGTAAAATTGATACCGCAAAATATAATGAAGATGGTTTAACTAGCTATATTTGGTCGCCTAATAGCGAGGATATAGTGTTTGTTAAAAATAACGAAAATCGCTACGCCTCATTATGGCATTACAATTTAAAAGACAAACGCGTTACTCGCTTAACTGATGACATGAGCAGTGAGACAAACCCAGCGTTTTCTCCCGACGGGCAGCAATTGTATTTCACATCAGAGCGCGACTTTAATTTAACTTTTAGTAGCTACGAGTTTGACTACATGTTTAACAATGCAACCCGACTGTATTCGGTTGCAGTAAATAGTAAAATCAAGCCACTTAATACACCGCTGAGTGACGAAATAAGCATTGTTGACTCAAAAGCAGATAAAGACGATAAAAAATCAGCTAAAGCACCCAGTAATTATATAGAAAGTAACGGCTTTATGAGCCGCGTTGTGGCGCTAAATGTACCTGCAGGAAACTACGGCGCACTAAGCGGCGTAAAAGACGGCGTATTAACACTATCGGCAGGAGAGCTTAAGTTAGTGCCTAATGCCGTTGATGGTGAAGTTGCCACAATAGCAGCAGGAGTGAGTAATTATAAAGTGTCGGCTAATGCTGAGCATATTATTGCTCGTGCAGGAAAAAACATTAGCGTAATAAAGCCAGAAGCTAAACAAGACTTAAAAGCTACGCAACTTAACTTGCAAGACATGGTATTAAAAATTGACCCGCAAACCGAATGGGCACAAATGTATCGTGAAGGCTGGCGCACTCTGCGCGACTGGTTTTATGACGAAAACCATCATGGCCAAGATTGGAATGCTATTTTAGCGCGTTACCAACCTATGGCAGACGCTATTGCACATCGAGCCGACCTAGATTATGTATTAAGTGAAATAGCAGGCGAAATAAACTCAGGGCATATTTATGTTAACTCGGGCGATATGCCAACATCTCCTCGTTTACAGCATGGCTTATTGGGCGCAGAAATTAGCGCGCATAAATCAGGCTTTGTAAAAATAGAGACTATTTTTAAAGGCGAAAACTGGCACGAAAACTTTCGCTCACCGCTAAACGAAACCGGCATTAACGCCAATGTAGGCGATTACATAATTGCAGTAAATGGCCGCTCAGTAAAAAGCGTAGTCAACTTTTACGAACTACTAGAAAACACCCAAGGTAAATCGGTTGAATTACTACTCAGTAAATCACCAAGCCTAAAAAACAGCTGGAAAGTAATGGTAACGCCTATTGCCAGCGAAACTGGATTGCGTTACTTACAGTGGGCACAATCGCGCGCTGAGTATGTTAATAAGCTTTCAGATGGGCGTATTGGCTACGTGCATTTACCTAACACCCATTACGAAGGTAACCGTTCGTTATTTAAAAACTTTTTACCGCAAACTAATAAAGACGCGATGATCATAGACGATCGTTACAATGGCGGCGGTTTTATACCTGAACATATGATCACCTGGTTAGCGCGTAAACCGCTTAACTACTGGAAACGCCGTGGTGTAGAGCCAACTAAAACCCCGCAGTTTGCACACGATGGCCCTAAAGCTATGCTGATCAATGGCTACTCTAGTTCAGGCGGCGACGCACTACCGTATTACTTTCGCCAAGCAGGTTTAGGCAAATTAATTGGTACGCGTACCTGGGGCGGTTTAATTGGTATTTCGGGCAACCCTGGGCTTGTAGATGGTGGCTCAGTTATTGCCGCTACTTTTAGAATTTTAGATAACGAAGGTAACTGGATCATTGAAAATGAAGGCGTAAGCCCAGACATAGAAGTGATTGATCGCCCAGAGCTTATTCAAGCCGGACAAGATCCGTCGATTGAACGCGCTGTAAAAGAGTTATTAAAAGAGCTTAAAGCAAATCCGAAAAAACCATTGGTAGTGCCAGCACCACCGAGTGAATTTGGTCGCTAATTGCAATAAATTAAGCTGCTAAGTTACGCAGCCTGTTAGCTACTTTGCGTGTGCTTGGTAGCTAACTAATTTATTAGAGTATTATTAAAAGCGTGATACCGCGCTTTAGTTAAAAGAGAGCTTATAGTGAAAAAATTATTACAGGTAGACTTTGATTTTGCAGGCCCGTTTGGGGAGCAAATGTCAGCAGCATTAAAAGATTTAGCCGAATCAATTAACCATGAACCCGGTATTATTTGGAAAATTTGGACCGAAAACCAACAAGGTCAACTTGCTGGTGGTATTTACCTATTTGAAGATGAAGCATCAGCTAATGCGTATTTAACTATGCACACAGCACGCTTAAAGGCTATGGGGGTTGCCCAAGTTCGTGGCCAATTATTCGATGTAAACCTGCCATTATCAGCGATTAATAACGCACCGCTTACCGTTAAATAGATTAGTTAAATAGTTAGTTAAATAGTTAGTTAAATAGTTAAGCAGCCAAATAATAAGACGGGTTAAAAAATCATTTAAATTAAAGGCTGCCTAGTGCAGCCTTTTTTCAAAGCCCACAAATTAAATAACGTATTTTATATAGAGGAGTTACGCAAGAGCGGAGCGAAACCGAACAAGGGAATTAATAATACTCTATTCATCTCAGAGTGTTTAGATATGCTTTGCTACACAGAACATCCATGCTTTAGTTTTTAACAACATTCACAAAACATAAGTCGCTAAAGAAGGTGTCATATAAGCTTATTTAGCATCATTTTGATACTTAATAAGCTTGTTTACCTTAGAGTTAGTATAATTGGATTTATATACTTCGCTCGATATTGTTATTGAGCTTAAGTATAAAGTATTGTATTTAACATTTATTTTAACTATAGTTTGTACCATATAAAGTACAACTAAAGGTACGATCATGAGTAGGCTTCATTTAGATCAAGATATTCAGCCGCTTTCAGATTTTAGAGCTGGAGCTGCATCATTTATACGCCAAGTTAATGAAACCAGAAGGCCAATTGTAATAACTCAAAGGGGTAAAGGCGTTGCTGTGGTTTTAGATGTTGCTGAATATGAATCTATGCAGGAAAAAATAGAGTTATTAGAGGAAATACAAAAAGCTGAAGATCAACTCTCTATGGGGCTGGGTATTTCAAACTCAGATGCTCGTGCGCAAGTTTTAAAGAGTATTAAAGATTGAAAGTAGTTTGGTCGCCTTTAGCATTAGAAAAATTAGTCACTATGGCTAAATTTATTGCTTTTGATAAACCATCGGCGGCTGACAAATGGGTTAATGATATTTTTGATCGAACAGATTTACTTGGTACTCAACCTGAACTAGGTCGGGAAGTGCCAGAATTATTAGGCTCAAGATATCGTGAATTAATATTTGGTAGCTATCGAATTATTTATAAAGTTGAACATGAAATTAAAATACTCACATTACGCAATAGGCGTCAATTGCTTAGCTTGAGCGATGTAGAGCAATAATTGACCAGAAAAGTTAATTGTTAAGCCCAGAGACTGCGCTGGGCTTAATCTATTGCTAATTCTCTAAGTTTAGAATTTTTCATTTATCTCTTAAACCTAATCCCAAACCCGCCAACACCCAGCAACAACACAAATCCCCATACAAACATGTTGCCGTATTGGCTGTACACGCTGTCGCCTTGTATTAACTTAACGTCGGCTTTCATGGTGGTTGCTTCAAACTGTGGCATGCTTTGTTGCGTGTGGCTTATTGGGTCGTATACGCCGCTTACGCCGTTGTTAGTAACACGTATTAGTGGCCGCTGTAGCTCTAGAGCGCGCATGCGAGCTATTTGCATATGCTGGTGGGGGCCAATGGAGTCGCCAAACCAAGCATCGTTACTTACGGTAAAGAGTAAATCTGAGCTGTGCTGATAATTACCACGCACTAGGTCGGCAAATACTATTTCGTAGCATATAGCGGGTAGTATATTAAAGCCGTTAGCACGTAGGTTGTTTTGTACTTTGTCGCCACGGGTAAACGACGACATAGGTAAATCAAACAACGGTGCAATAGGGCGCAGTAAATCTTCAAATGGTACAAATTCGCCAATAGGGAGTAATTGGTGTTTTTGATAGCGGTTTTTATCTAGGTAGCGGTAGTGGCCGTGTTCATCATCTTTATTTTTATTACCTACTACTATAAGGGTATTAAAAATAGTTTTAGTGTCGAGTTGGTAGTCAACAACACCGGTAATTAGCGCGGTTTTATTAAATGAAGCGGCGCTGTCTAAGCCTGCTAGGTATGAGTCGGCAAGCGCTTCTATTTCGGGTACTGCGGCTTCGGGCCATACTATTAAGTCGGCGTCCCAGTGTGTGCGGGTTAGGTCTTGGTATTTACTCATGGTGGTCCAAAACTGGCTGGGATCAAAGCGCAGATTTTGTTTTATATTACCTTGTACAAGTAATGTCGACATGCTTTTGCCAGAGTACTGTGCTGTACCTGTGGTGTATGCACCAGCAAAAAGTAGTGCTAAAGCACTGCTGGTTATGGCCAGTGTTTTAAAATCTTTTTGGCTTAGGCGATACAATGCAAAACCAATGGCAATACATACTAAGGTTAAACCAAATTCGCCAATATAAGGGGCAAGCAGTCTAAGTGGGCTGTCGGTTTGCGTATAACCAAAACTTAACCATGGAAAGCCTGTTAGTAAGTGTGCGCGTAAGTATTCGCTTATGGCAAAACTTACAATTAATAATGCGCCATAACTTTTAGGGCCGCTGGCAAAGCGAGTTGTTGCCCAAAAGGCAAGTGCAGGAAATAACGCTAAGTATGAACACAATAAGGCCATAAGCGCTAAAGAAGCGATTAATGGCATGCCGCCAAAAGTGGCTATAGATACATGTACCCAGCTAATACCAGCACCAAACCAACCTAAACCAAATATAAAGCCATATTTAGCGGCTGTTTTTGCGTGTTTTTTACCGGTGTTTTTTGGATTAATACAAAAAATGATGGCAGCAAGGCTAAAAAATGCAATGGGCCAAATTTCAAAGGGGGCATAGGCAAAAGTTAAAATAAGGCCCGCAATTAATGCGAGCCATGCTTTTTTATCTTTTGCTAATAAGGTGAACTTAGTTAGCAGAATCTTCACTGTAGTTATCATCAACCTTAGGAACGGTGACTTGCAGTTGCAAGATGCGGCGATTGTCAGAGTTGGTTACTTTAAATTGGTAACCTTCTATATCAATGGTTTCGCCACGGCTTGGCATGTGGCCAAAGGCATGTAATACAGTGCCACCAATAGTATCGGCGTCATCTGTGCTGTAACCTGTTTTAAAATGCTCGTTAAAGTCATCAACAGGGGTTAGCGCTTGTACTACGTAAACATGCTTAGCAAGTTGGCGAATATCTTGTTGCTCTTCTTCTTCGTCGTGTTCGTCTTCTATTTCGCCCACGATTATTTCAAGAATATCTTCAATAGTGACTAAGCCCGATACACCGCCGTATTCATCAATAACAATAGCCATATGGTAGCGTTGCTGACGAAATTCGTTAAGCAGGGTATCGACACGTTTACTTTCGGGTACTACCATTGCTGGGCGTAAATAATCGCGCAGTGAGGGCAGTAAGTCGTCTTTGTTTAAGATTAGGGGTAATAAATCTTTAGCGAGTAAAATCCCTTCTACATGGTCTTTGTCCTCACACACCACCGGAAAGCGTGAGTGCGTAGAGTGAACCATCATAGGTATGAGCTCTTCAAGCGGGCTGTCGATCTCAAGGGTGATCATTTGTGAGCGCGGCACCATAATGTCTCGCACTTTAAGCTTAGACACGCCAAGCACACCTTCAATCATCTCTTTGGTTTCTGGATCGATTACATCCCGCTCTTGCGCATCGGCAATTACTTCAACCAGCTCTTCTCTGTTCTGGGGTTCCCCTTGAAACTTTTGGGCTATTCGGCCCAGCCAGCTTTTTCCAGAAGAACCCTGGCTAGAATGCGAGTTACCGTCGCTCATTATATCTGATTACTCCGTTTATTTAAATTTCGTCCCGATATGGGTCTGCTATGTTTAGCTCAGCAAGTAATTGCTTTTCTATACTTTCCATCTCAAAAGCATCTTCACTCTTTATATGGTCAAATCCAAGCAAATGCAAGCATCCATGAATAACCATATGAGCAAAGTGGTCATGAAATGACTTTTCTTGCTCAATTGCTTCAGCCAATACAATAGCTGGGCAAATAACTAAATCACCTACTAAAGGAATATCTATTCCCGGTGGTGCTTCAAACTCAAACGACAGTACATTGGTAGGCTTGTTTTTACCACGGTAGTCGTTGTTGAGTTGTTGCGACTGCGCTTCGTCACTAATTACAATAGTGAGTTCAGATTCGTCGCGGTATTGGCTAAGGGCTTTGTCGGCCCAAAGCGCAAATTGTGCCTCGCTTGGTAAGTTGTCAAACTCACAGGCTATTTGTAAATCAAGTTCAGTGTTCACGGTATTACTCTTTAGTAGCAGGCGGTTGTTGAGCGGCAAGTTGCTCTCGGGCTTTTTGCTTTTCTAGGCGCATAAGTCGCTCGCTTTCATCGTTGCGCTCGTAGGCTTCAACAATACGCGCAACCACAGGGTGGCGAACTATGTCTTGGGCTTTAAAGTGGTTAAAGCTTATTTCGTCTACGCCATCGAGTACTTCCATTGCATGGCGTAAGCCTGAGCGCACACCACGTGGTAAATCTACTTGCGTTATGTCGCCAGTAATAACCGCTTTTGAGTTAAACCCAATACGGGTTAAAAACATTTTCATTTGCTCTGCGGTGGTATTTTGGCTTTCATCTAAAATAATAAAGGCATCATTAAGCGTACGCCCACGCATATAAGCAAGTGGGGCAATTTCAATAACGTTTTTTTCGATTAGTTTTTCTACTTTTTCAAAGCCAAGCATTTCAAATAGCGCATCGTAAAGCGGGCGCAAGTATGGGTCGACCTTTTGGCTTAAATCGCCCGGTAAAAAACCGAGCTTTTCACCTGCTTCTACCGCTGGGCGGGTAAGCAATATACGGCGAATTTCTTGGCGCTCTAGGGCATCAACTGCAGTTGCCACAGCTAAGTATGTTTTGCCTGTACCAGCAGGGCCAATGCCAAAGGTAATATCGTGATGCAAAATATTAGAAACGTATATACCTTGGTTTTCGTTACGCGGCTTTATAACACCACGGCGCGTTTTAATCACCATTTCTTTGGTGTAAGTGCTGGTTGTGGCGTCTTGTTCAAGGGCGTTTGATTCGGTAATGGCTAAGTGCACGTTGTCGGGTTCTATTTCGCCAATTTCGCCGCGCACAGGTTGAGTATCAATATAAAGGTTTTTTAAAATTTCTACAGCGCTGGCGCTACTGTAAGTTTTGCCTGTGACTTTAAAAAAGTTATCGCGGTGGATAATTTCAACACCGAGTCGGCGTTCAATTTGTTTGATGTTTTCGTCAAACGGGCCACATAAAGAAGAAAGGCGTTTGTTATCGGCAGGTTCTAAATAAATCTCTAATGTTTTTAACTGATTACTCAAAATTACTTCCTATAGCATGGCGCCAGTGTTAACTGGCGCTAAAATTTCCACTAAGGGACGAAAGTAGCAACGCCAATTTCGTTTATAGTGTCAGGTTTAGGCTCAAGGCTTGCAGCTTTGGTTAAAATAGCTGAAGGAGCGATTTCACGACGTAAGTTCATTTCTGATTCTGTACGAATTAAGTCACCACGTAAAGAATTTGGTAGTGCCTCGGTAATACGTACGTCAACAAACTGACCGATCACTGTATGTGGGCCAACAAAGTTAACTACACGGTTGTTTTCGGTACGGCCACGTAATTCCATTGGGTTCTTTTTAGAAGGACCTTCAACGAGTATACGCTGCTCTGTATCGAACATTTGACGGCTAATTTGTTGCGCCATTTGTGTAATACGATTTTGCAGTAAGTATAAACGCTCTTTTTTCTCTTGCTCGGTTACGTCATCTGGCAAGTCGGCCGCTGGTGTACCTGGGCGTGCACTGTAAATAAAGCTAAAGCTCATATCAAAACCAACGTCGCTAATTAGCTTCATGGTTGCTTCAAAGTCATCTTGGGTTTCACCCGGAAAACCAATAATAAAATCTGACGACATGCTTAAGTTAGGACGAATTTTGCGTAACTTACGAATTGTCGACTTATATTCAATTGCCGTATGGCCGCGTTTCATTAGGTTTAAAATACGGTCTGAACCACTTTGTACTGGTAGATGTAAATGATCTACAAGCTCTGGTACATCGGCGTATACGTCAACTATATCTTGGGTAAACTCTACTGGATGCGATGTGGTGTAACGAATACGGTCAATACCATCAATGGCAGCAATAAGACGAATTAAATCCGAAAAATAACAAATTTCGCCATCGTGTGTGTCGCCGCGGTACGCGTTTACGTTTTGGCCAAGTAGGTTTACTTCACGTACGTTTTGCTCAGCAAGCTGGGCAATTTCTAATAGTACGTCATCTACTGGGCGGCTAACTTCTTCGCCGCGAGTGTATGGTACAACACAAAAAGTACAGTACTTAGAGCAGCCTTCCATAATAGATACAAACGCAGATGGGCCATCGGCTTTTGGCTCTGGTAAACGGTCAAATTTTTCAATCTCTGGGAATGAAATATCAACAACCGATGAGCCTTTATCGCCTTGCACTTGTTTAATCATTTCTGGTAAACGGTGCAGCGTTTGTGGGCCAAAAATAACGTCTACAAATGGCGCACGCTGGCGAATAGAGTCACCTTCTTGTGAGGCAACACAACCACCTACGCCAATAATTAAGTCTGGCTTGTCGTCTTTTAACAACTTCCAACGACCTAACTGGTGGAACACTTTTTCTTGTGCTTTTTCACGAATTGAACAGGTGTTAAGTAAAATTACGTCGGCATCTGTTGCATCATCAGTTAGCTGGTAGCCATTGGTGGCATCTAAAAGTTCAGCCATTTTCTGAGAGTCGTATTCGTTCATCTGACAACCCCAGGTTTTAATATGCAGCTTTTTGCTCATTGAAATATTGCCTCGTGTTCAATTCGATAGTGGCACAAAAATGTGCTAGAAACAGGATTAAGTGAAATGCATTACTGCGCTATACCCACTTAAAGGACGCGTATTTTAGCTGGATACACACGTAAATCCAAGTATAGTTTTCATGTTTGTGATTTCAAATCAATGCAGCTTTAGTTTTATCCACAGTTGAGCGTATCCTTTGGCACATAACAAGCTAATTACGATACAATTAAAATAGTTTTAAGAAATTAAAAAGATGAGAACATGACAAAAAATAAAGTAATTGTTGTGGGTGCTGGCATGGTGGGTGCTGCTATGGCAATTAAACTTGCTCAGCAAGGTAAAGCAGTGCGCATAATAGAAAAAAAACTAATAAATCCACAGCAAGTTTTAAGCAGTGATCAGGTTGATATTCGCGTATCGGCAATAAATCGTTTTTCAGAAAAGCTGCTAGACGAATTGGGCGCAATGCCACTTTTAAAACAAAGCAGGTTAGCACCGTATCAACAATTAGAAGCATTTGAGCGCGGTGGCGATAATTTATTATTTGATTGCGCCGATATAAACACCACGCATTTAGGCCACTTAATTGAAAATAACCTAATTCAAGCCAGTTTATGGCAGCAATTTGAGCAATACAACATTGAAGTTATTGAGCAAGCAGCGCCTATTACGAGTATTGAGCAAACCTCAGATGCAATTACGCTAGTGTATGGTGAGCAAACGTATACCGCTGATTTAGTTATTGCAGCCGACGGCGGGCAATCGCAATTACGCGCTAAAGCCAACATAGGTATAACCGGTTGGCAGTATCAGCAGCACTGCATGGGCGTACTTATAAAACTTGATGCGCCGCAACAAGTAAAAACGTGGCAGCAATTTACTCCCACCGGCCCTTTGGCCTTTTTACCTATGCAGGCTCCTTACGCTAATTTAATTTGGTATGACGATGCCAATACACTGCAAAGCTTTAAAGGTTTAAACCCGCTGCAACTTAAAACACATATTGTTAAAAAATTTCCTGAGCTTGTCGGTGATTTTACCGTGTTAAAGCACGCGGTGTTTCCACTGGCTCGCCAGCACGCAAACAAATATTCGCAAGGGCGACTAGTGCTTGTAGGTGACGCTGCACATACTATTAACCCATTAGCCGGGCAGGGCGTAAATTTAGGCTTTCAAGACGTTGTAGCGCTTGCACAGGTGCTATTAAGTGCTGATGACATAGGTTGCCCATTAAAATTAAATGAGTATGAAAAATCGCGCCGCAAAGCAAACTTATTAATGATGAGTATGATGGATGCCTGCTACTTTGGCTTTTCTAATCAAATTGCGCCATTAAAATGGGCGCGTAGCCAATTTTTAAAAATAGCTAACAATACCGGACCGGTAAAAAACTGGGTTTTAAAATACGCTATTAGCGGCGAGTTAAATTAAGACTAATTGCTATAACATTTGCGAACTATTGAAAAGGCTCATTTATGGGTCTTTTTTTTATGCTTATTTATTGATTAAAAGTGCGGTAGCAGAGGGGCTGCTAATAAAATATAGCCACTAAAATACGGCTGTTTAAATACAGTTATTAAAATAAGATTTTATAGATAGATTAAAAATACAGAAGTTTAAAATAAATAGATTTAAAATGAGTAGTTATGAGTACTTATGAGTAATACAAAAAAGGAAGAGTAATTTAAGTAGGAAGTATAAACAAATTGGCTGGGATACCAGGATTTGAACCTGGGAATGCCAGGATCAAAACCTGGTGCCTTACCGCTTGGCGATATCCCAACAAAGAATAATTGATAGTTTTATTTCTTATCAAGAAATGGTGCGGAAAGAGAGACTTGAACTCTCACAACCGAAGTTACTGGAACCTAAATCCAGCGCGTCTACCAATTCCGCCACTCCCGCATTACTTTGTGTAATAAAACACTAGGTAGTTATTTTAAACTCTTCATTGAGCTGCAATTTAACTCTTGCAGAGCCATTTCTAAAAGAAGAAATGGTGGCTAAGACGGGATTTGAACCTGTGACCCCATCATTATGAGTGATGTGCTCTAACCAGCTGAGCTACTTAGCCATTGTTGGCTGGGATACCAGGATTTGAACCTGGGAATGCCAGGATCAAAACCTGGTGCCTTACCGCTTGGCGATATCCCAACAAAAACAATTGATAGTTTTAATTCTTATCAAGAATGGTGCGGAAGGAGAGACTTGAACTCTCACATCCTAAGATACTGGAACCTAAATCCAGCGCGTCTACCAATTCCGCCACTCCCGCATTACTTTGTGTAATTAAACACTAGGTAGTTATTTTAAACTCTTCATTGAGTAACAAAAAAATAATGGTGGCTAAGACGGGATTTGAACCTGTGACCCCATCATTATGAGTGATGTGCTCTAACCAGCTGAGCTACTTAGCCATATTTTTTCGTTAGCACTTCATCGCTGAGTGCGGGGCGTATTATGCTGATATGGCCCAAATTCGTCAACACCTTTTTTGCAAAAAAACACTTAACTTGGTTTGTTTGCAGGAAAAGTAAGCTAAGCGGCTAAAATTTAGCATAAATGCTGTTTTTTTAGCTGCATTAAAAACACTAAACTTAAACTTATTCGCAGTTCTTCAATTTTGCTAAACAAATACAGAGGTTAAAAAACCACAGCAGGTATTAAAGAAATAAAAAAGGCTCGTAAAAACGAGCCTTTAAAATCATCACCACACTAAATTTGGGTAATGTATATTTATACGTTGAACAAGAAGTTCATTACATCGCCGTCTTTTACAATGTACTCTTTACCTTCTTGGCGCATTTTACCTGCTTCTTTTGCGCCGCTCTCACCCTTAAAGGCAATAAAGTCGTCAAAAGCAATCGTTTGTGCGCGAATAAAGCCACGCTCAAAGTCGGTATGAATTTTACCTGCTGCTTGTGGCGCAGTTGCACCTACAGGAATAGTCCATGCGCGTACTTCTTTTACGCCTGCTGTAAAGTAGGTTTGTAATTGCAGTAATTCATAGCCACCACGAATAACAAGGTTAAGGCCTGGCTCTTCTAAACCAAGATCAGCCATAAACTCAAGCTTGTCTTCTTCATCTAGCTCAGAAAGCTCAGATTCAATAGCAGCACATACAGGAACAACAATCGCATCTTCTGCTGCGGCAATAGCGCGTACAACATCAAGGTATGGGTTGTTTTCAAAACCATCTTCAGCAACGTTAGCAATATACATTGTTGGTTTGATAGTTAAAAAGTTAATAGAGCTGATAGCTGCTTTTTCTTCTTTAGTTAACTCTAAAGAACGTAATGTTAAGCCTTCATCAAGGTGTACTTTTACTTTTTCAAGTACTGCATTTTGCTCTTTTGCGTCTTTATCGCCACCTTTAGCTTTTTTAGCATTACGGAACGATGCTTTTTCAGCGCTGTCCATATCGGCAAGCACTAATTCAGTGTTTATAACGTCAATATCATCAGCAGGGTCAATAGTGCCAGCTACGTGAATAATATTATCATCATTAAAACAGCGAACTACGTGGCCAATGGCGTCAGTTTCACGAATATTAGCTAAAAACTGGTTACCAAGACCTTCACCTTTAGATGCGCCTTTTACTAAACCGGCAATATCTACAAACTCCATACTTGTTGTAAGAATGCGCTGTGGGTTTACAATTTTAGCAAGTGCGTCTAGGCGAGGATCAGGCACTGGTACCACACCTGTATTAGGCTCAATGGTACAAAAAGGAAAGTTAGCGGCTTCAATACCCGCTTTTGTTAATGCATTAAAAAGTGTCGATTTACCCACATTAGGCAAGCCAACAATGCCACATTTAAAACCCATAGTAAGATACCTTGTTTAGATTCGTTTAAACGGCGAACTTGTACCCAAGTTACTAGGGTTTAAACGAATGTAGTCTGTTTTGTGCTTTTAACACACCATCTTTTGCAAGTATTTCCATGCAGCGTACCGCTTCATCAATGGCAGCATCCATTTTTTCTTGGTCTGCTTTGGCCGCTTTTCCTAGCACCCAACCAGTTACCATTTCACGATGCCCCGGATGACCTACACCAATGCGCAAGCGCATAAAGTCTTTTTGATTTGCCATTTTTGCAATAATGTCTTTTAAGCCATTATGACCGCCGTGTCCGCCGCCTTTCTTTAATTTGGCAACGCCAGGTTCTAAGTCTAATTCATCGTGGGCAACTAAAATGCTTTCCACAGGAATTTTGAAAAAATTAGCTAAACTACCGACCGCTTTACCACTTAAGTTCATATAAGTAGTGGGGATCAATAATTTGAATTCTTGATCTTGAATAATCACTTTACCTGTAAGGCCGTGATATTTAGGATCGTGTTTTAGAGTGCAGTTATAGCGTGCAGCGAGTTGCTCAATGAACCAAGCACCTGCATTGTGGCGTGTGTTTGCGTATTCGGGGCCTGGATTAGCCAGGCCCACAAGCATTTGAATAGAATTCAAGGTGTTAAGCCTTAAATATTATTCTGCAGCGTCTTCAGCTTCATCTTCAGTTGGAGCTGATTTGTTAGCTTTAACAATTAGGATAGACTGATCGTGACCAGGACCTTTTGCTAAATCTATTGATGAAACGCCAGCTGGTAATGCAACATCAGAAATATGTAGAGAATCGCCTGCAACTAATTTTGAAACATCTACTGTTACGAAATCAGGGATTGCTTTAGGGAAACAAGAAATTTCGATTTCAGTTAACTGACGAACAACAGTTGTACCAAGTTTTTCTACAACGTCTTCACCAACAAAGTGGATTGGAACAATAGTATGTAGCTTTTGGTTTGCATCGATACGTTGGAAATCAAGGTGTGTAACTTTAGGCTTGAAAGGGTGACGTTGAATATCTTTTAGGATAGTTTCAACAGACTCGCCGCCAATGTTAAGTGTAAGAATTTGCGTGTAAAAACCTTCGCTTTCTTGAGCTTTAATCACATCTTTATGATCTAAAGTGATTGAAGTAGCTTCTTTGTTTGCGCCGTAAACGATAGCAGGCACTTTGTCTTCGCGACGTAGGCGGCGGCTCGCACCAGTACCAGTTTGCTCGCGAAGTTCTGCGTTATATACATAAGTTTTGTTTGACATAATAGTTTCCAATAATTAAAAGTATAGGGCCTTTGCGACCAAGGTCCCTAGCCAAAAGGCGCGCTATCATAACATCGCCCCCCAGCAAAATATATAACAGTTACGAAAAAAGCGCCAAAAGGCGCTTTTTAAAATTAAAGTTACTTAGCTTCGCTAAAGTAGATCTTTAATTAATGCTCAAACATTGCTGAGATAGACTCTTCGTTACTAATACGACGAATAGTTTCTGCAAGCATGTCGGCAAGTGTAAGTACTTTAACAATATTAAGTGCTTTAAGCTCTGCAGACAGTGGAATAGAGTCAGTTACAATAACTTCGTCAATCACTGAATTGCGCAAGTTTTCAGCCGCTTTTCCCGAAAGAATAGGGTGAGTAGCATATGCAAATACGCGCTTAGCACCGTGTTCTTTAAGTGCTTCAGCTGCTTTACATAATGTACCGCCGGTATCAATCATATCATCAACGATAATACAATCACGACCTTCAACATCACCAATAATATGCATCACTTGAGAAACGTTTGCCTGTGGGCGACGTTTATCAATAATAGCTAAATCGGTATCGTTTAGTAGTTTTGCAATAGCACGCGCACGTACAACGCCACCAATATCTGGAGATACAACAACAACGTCGTCAAAATGACGTGCTTTCATATCTTCAAGTAAAACAGGGCTACCAAATACGTTATCTACAGGTACATCAAAGAAGCCTTGGATTTGCTCAGCGTGTAAATCAACCGTAAGAACGCGGTCAACACCTACACTAGATAAGAAATCGGCAACGACTTTAGCGGTAATGGGTACACGGGCAGAACGTACACGACGATCTTGACGAGCATAACCAAAATAAGGAATAACGGCAGTAATACGACCGGCAGATGCACGACGTAGAGCATCAACCATAACGATAAGTTCCATAAGGTTATCGTTTGTAGGGGCACAGGTTGATTGTAAGATGAAAACATCCGATCCACGAACATTCTCATTAATTTGAACACTGATCTCACCGTCGCTAAAACGGCCAACAACAGCATCGCCTAATTCAATATATAAACGTTTTGCAACTTTTTGAGCTAACTCAGGTGTTGCGTTACCAGCGAAGAGCTTCATGTCAGGCACGGTAGGGTTCCTCAGGCACTGAATTTTTGGACTAACAGGCAATAATTAAACCACTGCGTGTTAACTTATGACTACTTGTACGTTACTTCAATCAAATATGGCGGCTAACTCCGTATGAGCGGGAGAAGTATTAACGCTTGATGCGATAAACCCCTGCCAAGTATGGGGGAGATTAGCAAGTACATCTTGTGCTTGAACTTGCGTAGCAAATTCTACAAAACAACATGAACCTGTTCCGGTCATCTTTGATGGAGCGTATTTTAGCAACCACTGCAGGGTTTTTTCAACCTCGGGACACAGCTTTTTCACTAAAGATTCGCAATCGTTAGTTAAAATATGCTGTTGCCAGTCTCCTGAAATTTTTGGCGTGTCGCGTTTTAGTTCAGGATGAGTAAATATTTTAGCAGTACTTACATGTTGATTAGGGAAGACCACACAATACCACTTTTGCTCAAGCATTACTTGTTCTAATTGCTCACCAATCCCATGCGCTATGGCGCTTTTACCATGTATGAATACGGGTACATCGGCACCTAGTTGTAAGCCTAAATGAGCTAATTCATCTAAACTGAGGGCTGTTTTCCACAACTTATTTAAGGCTAATAATGTGCTGGCAGCGTCTGATGATCCACCGCCAACACCGCCGCCCATTGGCAAACGTTTAATTAAATTTATTTTCACGCCTTGCTTTATTTTGCACTGTGTTTGCAATAATAAAGCCGCTTTATAGATAAGGTTGTCGGTTGTGGCTATGCCATTTGTGTCGCCGGTAACAATAATTGCAGGTAAATCGCTTAACTCAAAACTAAGTTCGTCGCCATAATTTAAAAACGTAAACAGGGTTTCTAGTTCATGGTAACCGTCATCTCGGCGGCCATTAATATGTAAAAAAAGATTGAGCTTTGCCGGCGCAATAAGTGAAAATGAAGTGATATTATTCATGGTTAATTAAACTGCCAATCGTAGAGTTGAATTTTAATTTTAATTTTTTGATGGGTTAAGGTCAGTCTGCTGGGAAGCCAGTAGCCGCTTTTTTGCACAAAGCTAGCGTACTCAATTTGCCATTTTTTACCTGTACTATCAAACCATAATACGCTTTTAGCGCGGCCTAATTGATCAACCTTTAAAGTTTGGTCATCAATGGTGCCTTTTAACCAACTGTCGGCGTTATTTACCGGTAAAGCAAAGCCAGTTAAACGTTTTAGTAATGCCGTTGCATTGGTGTCAAAATACTGCTCGCCATCATAGTTTAGTTCTGCCGTATTTGCAGTTTGTTTGAGTGACAATATACGTGTACCAATAAAAGTGGTGAGCACTAAATTATTGTTATTTTGGCTCTGTTGCCAGTTTAAGTTTGCAGATTGGCGCTCATCGGGGCTAATAAAAGCAAGTTTACCTTCTACTTGCCAAATACTTTGCTCGGCAAGATGTGTTTTCCAGTTTTCGTAAGTGTTTGTTTCTAAGTTTCTTTTTTGAGCGCAGCCGGCTAAAAACAAGAAAAACATCGCTAAAATAAAATATTGTCGAATCAAATGTTGCTCCTTACTTTCCATATTCCTGAGATTTTTGATAAAATTGCGGCCTTTAAAGTAGGGCTCATCAATATTTGGCAAATATGACCATAATCGCACTTGGTATTAATCACAAAACCGCTCCCGTAGAATTACGTGAAAAAGTGGCTTTTTCCCCTGAGCAAATTTCAGAGGCGCTACAGCAATTAAGTGGCCACGCCCATTTTAATGAGGCAGTGATTGTTTCCACCTGTAATCGAACTGAAGTGTATTGTAGCCTTGCACAGCAAAATTCCCAAACACTGTTGCAGTGGTTATCTAGTTTCCATGGTTTGGATGAACATGAACTGAGTAAAAACATTTACTGCCATGAAGGTAGTGAAGCTATAAATCACTTAATGCGCGTAGCCTGTGGCCTAGATTCACTCGTACTGGGCGAGCCGCAAATTTTGGGGCAAATAAAGCAAGCGTATAACAGTGCTAAAACTCATAATGCTGTGGGCGTGACGTTTGATAGATTATTTCAAAAAACGTTTTCAGTTGCTAAGCAAGTACGTACTGAAACCAACATTGGTGCCAGTGCAGTGTCGGTTGCTTATGCGGCGGTTAATTTAGCTAAACATATTTATGGCAAGCTCGATAAAACCAATGTACTTCTCATTGGTGCCGGTGAAACAATTGAGCTAGTAGCCAAACATTTGTACCAAAATGAGCCGCAAAACATTACGGTTGCGAACAGAACCCTTGAGCGTGCACGTAGTTTAGCGGATCAAGTATCGGGTGATGTAATTGCACTTGCTCAGCTACCAGAGCGTTTACATAAAGCCGATATTGTTATTAGTTCTACCGCCAGCACACTGCCTATTATTGGTAAGGGTGTGGTGGAGCAAGCACTTAAACAGCGTCGTTATAAGCCTATGTTGTTTATTGATATTGCGGTTCCTCGCGATATTGAAAGCCAAGTGGGTGAACTTGACGATGCTTATTTATATTCTGTTGATGACTTACAAACCATTGTTAGCGAGAATATGAGTGCCCGAGAAGAAGCCGCTGAGCAGGCTGAAGTTATTATTACCGAGCGCACTAAAGAGTTTTTAATGTGGATACGCTCACTCGATTCGGTGGATTTAATTCGCCACTATCGAAACGATGTACAAACAATAAAGTCCGAACTTGTAGAGCGAGCAGTGAGTCAGCTCAATACAGGTAAAGATGCCGAAAAAGTTATTTTAGAGCTGGCCAATAAGTTAACCAATCGCTTAATGCACGCGCCTACCCGTGCTATTCAAGATGCAGCGAAAAAAGGTGAAGTGGCTCAGTTAAACCAATTGAAAAAAATGTTAGGTATTGATCAGGAATAGCAGTTAATGAAAGAATCCGTTTATCATAAGTTAGAAATCTTAGTTGAGCGTTATGAAGAAGTACAAGCGCTACTAAGCGACCCATCGGTCATTCGTGATCAAAACCGCTTTCGTGCACTTTCTAAAGAATACTCAGATTTAGAAGAGGTAGTAAAAACGTTTTTAAGCTACCAACAAGCGCAACAAGATGTAATAAGCGCAGAAGAAATGCTGAAAGATTCAGACCCAGATATACGTGAAATGGCGCAAGAAGAATACAAAGAAGCTAAAGCACAAATACTGACCATAGAAGATGAAATTCAAGTATTAATGCTGCCAAAAGATCCTAAAGACAATAATAACGTGTATTTAGAAGTGCGAGCGGGCACTGGTGGCGACGAAGCGGCTATATTTGCCGGCGACTTATTTAGAATGTACAGCCGTTATGCCGAAACTAAAAAATGGAAAGTAGATGTGGTGACCACCAACGAAGGTGAGCACGGCGGCTATAAAGAAATAATTGCTAATATTAGTGGTGAAGGCGTTTTTGGTCAGCTGAAATTTGAATCTGGCGTGCATCGTGTACAACGTGTACCAGAAACCGAATCGCAAGGTCGAGTTCATACCTCTGCGTGTACGGTTGCGGTAATGGCTGAAGTACCAGAAGCTGAGGCAATTGAAATTAATTCGGCCGATCTTAAAGTTGATACGTTTCGTGCATCAGGCGCGGGTGGTCAGCACGTAAATAAAACCGATTCTGCTATTCGTATTACCCATATACCTACCGGTGTGGTTGTAGAGTGTCAGGATCAGCGCTCGCAACATAAAAACCGTGCTAAAGCTATGTCGGTACTTGCAGCGCGTTTGCAACAAGCTGAAGACGAAAAGCGCGATGCAGCAGAAGCCTCTGAGCGTCGTAACTTAGTAGGCAGTGGCGATCGCTCTGAGCGTATTCGTACTTATAACTATCCACAAGGTCGTATTACCGATCACCGTATTAACTTAACCCTATATCGCTTAAACGAAGTGGTAGCCGGTGATTTAAGCTGTATTGTAGAGCCATTAATGCAAGAGCATCAGGCCGACTTACTAGCGGCCATGGGCGACGAGTAATAATAGTGACCCAAACCCTAGAACAAGCAATTGCTGCAGGCGCTAATTTATTAGCACCTAGCAGCGAAAGCGCTAAATTAGACGCGCAAGTTTTACTACTGCATATATTGCAAAAACCTCACAGTTATCTTTTTACTTGGCCAGAAAGCACGCTTAGTACAGAGCAACAGCAGCAATTTGATACATTTTGCCAAAGGCGTTTAAATGGCGAGCCAGTTGCACATATTACAGGGCAACGTGAATTTTGGAGTTTATCGCTAGAGGTTAATGCCACCACTTTAATACCGCGTCCAGATACCGAAACCTTAGTAGAGCAAGCGCTTGAAATGGCGGTGCCAAGTAATGCAAAGGTGCTCGATTTAGGCACAGGGACTGGCGCAATCGCGTTAGCACTGGGGAGCGAAATGCCCACTTGGCAAATTACCGCAGTAGATAGAGTAGCTGATGCTGTTGCACTTGCTACACGTAACCAACAGCGATTAGCCATTAATAATGTGCAAGTAAAGCAAAGTAATTGGTTTAGCGCGCTTAATGGCGAAAAGTTTCATTTAATTGTATCTAATCCGCCGTATATAGAAACAACCGATATACACCTCAAGCAAGGTGATGTGCGCTTTGAACCGCTCTCAGCACTTGTTGCAGATGATGATGGACTGGCTGATATAAAACAAATAATTACCCAATCACGTGACTATCTTCACGCTAAAGGTTATCTTTTGATCGAACATGGTTTTGAGCAAAGTGGTGCGGTTAGCCAATTTTTTGCACAAATGGGGTTTATAAATATTAAAACAGTGAAAGACTTAGGCAATAACGATCGCGTTACACTTGCACAGTGCTCTTAAACTAAATTACAGCAGTGTAATATTTGCACAGCTTATTCGTTTTTAAAAATAAAAACATTTAACTAAACAGAAGTATTAAAACTATGGATTATTTAGCAGTTAAACATTCACACATGGCTATTGCGATGTTGAGTGTAATTTTATTTTATGTACGCTCATTTTCACGCATGGGTAGTGGTAAGTTGGCAAAAAATAAACTGGTGTTTATTGGCAGCCACGGCATAGACACTTTGTTACTTGTTTCAGCATTAATGCTAATGGGGATCGCTAAAATTAATCCGTTTGAGCAATATTGGTTATTAGAAAAGATAGTGCTAGTGATTATTTATATTGCCGTTGGTATTGTTAGCTCAAAACAAACAAAAACAGCACCAAAAGTAGCATATACCATTTTTAACACTTTGGTTATTTTAGCTATCGGTTATTTAGCAACCGCTAAGTCGGCACTGCTTTTATAAGTAATAATTAGCCCAATTGAGCTTTGTATAATTGTGTACAAAGCTCAACTATTTCTAAACATAAGTTCACATTCAAGCCCCTCTACATTGGTATCTAGCTTAAAAAGTAGTAAACTACGCCTTCGTTTTCTAAAATGTTGTAGTATGAATGACCACCCTCGGGTTTGATGAACACGATGATTCTTATTTTGATGAAGCTTATGATGATTTTTTGCCACCGGCGATTTATCGTTGTATTCAAGCCGAATCTAAATGGGACCCTCAGATTGACTTAACGCCTAGCTATGAAATTTTAACTTCCTTTGAACAGGAAATAGATGCTTTGTGTCTGCAAACATCTGACGAGCATGTGCGTTTAGATAAGCTATTAGATCGCTTTTATAGTGAATGGCTGTTTAGTGCTTCTAGCTTAAAAGTGCCAGAGTACAAATTAAATTGCATAAGCTATACATTAACTATGCGCAGTGGTTCACCAACAACACTTGCTATTTTACTCAGCCATTTTTTACAACATGCCAAACTAGACGCTTGTGTAAGTATTACCCAAGGTGATATTGGTATACATGTAGCTATGAGTGATGAAGAAGGCTATACCATTGAGCCAAGCAGCGGCCAACAAAGCTGGTATATCATTCCTGAAAACGTTGATGAAGATAATGCCCAAGAGCAAGAGCCACTTGAGCTCATTTTTGACGACGAAGTATATAAATTATTTTTAGCCCAGCAAAAGTGGTCGTTTATTAGCGAAAATAAATTTGGTCATGCGTTAAACTGCGTCGAAATGCTGATGGATATAATTGGTGACGACCCTTATGAGCGACGCGACAGAGGGTATTTACTCAATCAATTAGGTTGCCCTAAAATGGCACGTGACGATTTACAGTTTTTTGTAGATGAATGCCCAGACGATCCTGCAATAGAGATTATTCAACACCAAATAGAAGAACTAGAAGACAATAATAATAAAACTCACCATTAAAAATAGGAATAACTATGGTTGAAGCCCAAACTGCATTAATTACTAACGATGCTGTGGTACTTGGTTTACTGGCTATTATTTTAGGGTTTGTGTTTAAAACCTCTAACAGCCAGCACCCAGGTTTTAAAGCATTTTATAAATATGTACCCGCTTTACTGTTATGTTACTTTTTGCCCTCATTACTTAATACCTTTGGTATTGTTGATGGTAATAAATCAAACGTATATTACGTAGCGTCACGCTACTTATTGCCAGCGTGTTTAATACTGCTGACTATAAGTATTGATTTAAAAGCCATTATAAACTTAGGCCCCAAAGCACTCATTATGTTTTTAACCGGTACTACTGGTATTGTTATTGGTGGCCCTTTAGCTATTTTAATTATGAGCGCAGTGTACCCAGAAGCAATTGGCGGACATGGCCCTGATGCCGTATGGCGCGGTATGACCACAGTAGCAGGTAGCTGGATTGGTGGCGGTGCTAATCAAGCATCAATGAAAGAAATGTTTGAAGTTGGCGGTGATATATTTTCGGCCATGGTGACGGTAGATGTCATTGTTGCTAACTTATGGATGGCCGTTTTATTATTAATGGCAGCTAATCATAAAGCCATTGATGCAAGAACAGGTGCCGATACCAGCGCCATTGAAGATCTTAAAAACCGGGTTGAAAAGTATCATGCTGAGCATGCGCGCATGCCAACGCTTAACGATTATATGATGATTATTGCCATTGCCTTTGGTATTACCGGCTTGGCACATTTTTGTGCTGACTTTTTAGGCCCTTACTTTGGTGCTAATTTCCCATGGGCACAAGAGTACAGCTTAAACAGTAAGTTTTTTTGGTTAATCGTGATCTCAACCACTATTGGTATTAGTTTATCGTTTACTAAAGTACGCCATATAGAATCGTTTGGCGCGTCGAAAGTTGCTTCTACATTTTTGTATATTTTGGTTGCATCAATCGGCTTACACATGAATATAACGGCGATTTTTGAAACACCAATGTATTTTGTAATTGGCATTATATGGATGCTTACCCATGCGAGCTTAATGTTAATAGTAGCTAAACTAATTAAAGCACCGTTATTTTATATGGCGGTAGGCTCACAAGCCAACGTAGGCGGCGCGGCATCTGCACCCGTTGTTGCCGCTGCATTTCACCCATCGCTTGCTCCTGTAGGTGTATTATTAGCGGTACTTGGCTATGGCGTAGGTACTTATATGGCTTATATTTGTGGATTAATGATGCAAGCAGTTGCACCATAAGGAATAAAAATGAACAACCAAATTATTAAAATTAATGATATAGAACTTGCAAACAACAAACCGTTTGTATTGTTTGGCGGTATTAATGTATTAGAGTCTCGTGATTTAGCCATGCGTGTTGCAGAGCATTACGTAGAAGTAACCACTAAATTAAATATCCCTTATGTATTTAAAGCGTCGTTTGATAAAGCTAATCGCTCATCAATCAACTCTTACCGCGGCCCGGGTTTAGACGAGGGTTTAAAAATATTTGAAGAAATTAAAAAAACATTTAATATTCCGTTAATTACCGACGTACACGAACCACATCAAGCAGCACCTGTTGCTGAAGTAGTTGACGTTATTCAGTTACCGGCATTTTTAGCACGCCAAACAGATTTGGTTGTTGCTATGGCAAAAACCGGCGCAATTATAAATGTAAAAAAACCACAGTTTTTAGCCCCACACGAAATGCGCCATATTATTACTAAATTTAACGAAGCAGGTAATAACAACGTGGCACTGTGTGAGCGTGGTTCAAGCTTTGGATATAATAACTTAGTGGTTGATATGCTAGGCATGGATGACATGAAAGTAATGGCACCTGTTATTTTTGATGCTACCCATGCACTACAACGCCCAGGTGGCCGTGCAGATTCGGCTGATGGTCGTCGCGCCCAAGCAGCAGAGCTTGCTCGCAGTGGTATGGCACTTGGTATTGCGGGCTTATTTATAGAAGCACACCCAAATCCAAATGAAGCAAAATGCGATGGCCCATGTGCACTAGCATTGAGTAAATTAGAAGGCTACTTAACACAAATGAAAGCCGTAGATGATTTAATTAAAAGCTTCGCACCGCTTGATACCAGTGCCAGCGATTTATAATTTATAACCTATATATTAGGTAATATTTAAAAAGCGACTAAGGTCGCTTTTTTTACACCTTAAATATATAATTCCATGCATAAGAAAAACTAATTCAAAGCGTGGTTATCATGTCAAGACGGGTCCCTCCATTAAACGCGCTTAAAGCCTTTGAAGCAGCAGCACGTCATTTAAGTTTTACCAAAGCTGCAGAAGAGCTATATGTAACGCAAGCCGCTGTAAGTCATCAAATAAAAACATTAGAAGAACATTTGGGCTTAAAGCTATTTATACGCAGAAACCGCTCGCTATTATTAACCGAAGAAGGGCAGGGTTACTTTCTCGATATAAAAGAAATATTTACCCAACTAATAGACGCCACCGAAAAATTACTAGCACGAGGTGCAAAAGGCTCTTTAACGGTAAGCTTAACGCCAAGCTTTGCGATTCAGTGGCTAGTGCCCAGATTAAGTTTATTTAATGAGTTACACCCAGAAATAGACGTGCGAATAAAAGCGCAAGATCTAGACGAAAACTCTTTAACCGACGATGTCGACGTTGCTATTTATTATGGCCGTGGGCATTGGAGTGGGGTGCAAACTTTTAAGTTACATACCGAGTATTTAGTGCCGCTATGTAGCCCGCTATTATTAAATGGCATTAAGCCACTTAATCAACCCAGTGATTTAGCGCACCATACCTTATTGCACGACACCACACGTAAAAATTGGAAAACATGGATGAAAACCGCCGGTGTACGTAATGTGCAAGTTAACCAAGGGCCCATTTTTAGTCACTCATCTATGGTGTTACAAGCCGCAGTACATGGCCAAGGTGTGGCTATAGGCAATAGTGTACTCGCTAAGCCCGATATTGACGCCGGACGATTAGTGATCCCGTTTAATCATAGTTTAGAGAGTAAAAACGCTTATTATTTAGTGCTGCGCGAGTCGCAAACTGAAATGGGTAAAATAGTGTCATTTAAAGAATGGATGCTGAGCTTAGTAGAGCAAGAACAAGAGTATTAATATGATTGAATGGTTTAAAAGTACACAGCAGCCAGCTATAGCACAGTTTATTTTTGCCCATGGTGCAGGAGCAGGTAGCGACCATGAGTTTATGCAAAATATGGCACAACTCATTAGTGAGCAAGGGATTGATGTTGGTTTATTTGATTTTGAATATATGCAAATAGCGAAACAAACCAATAAACGCCGCCCACCCGAACGTGCGCCTAAATTGCTTAGCTACTATGAGCAAATACTTAGCCATGCACAGCCAGGGTTGCCGTTATTTATTGGTGGCAAATCTATGGGGGGACGAATGGCGTCAATGCTTGCCTGTACTAGCGAGCATGCTATTTTAGGTGTATTAGCGTTTGGCTATCCGTTTCATCCGCCAGGCAAGCCTGAAAAGCTACGCACCGATCACTTTGCTGATATAGGCTGCCCATTTTTGGTATTACAAGGTGAGCGCGATACGTTTGGTACTCGTGAGGAGCTAGCTACTATGTTAATGCCCAAGCAACCAGAATATTGCTGGCTACCCGATGGCGACCACTCACTAAAACCGCGTAAAAAAAGTGGCGTTAGTGAAGCGCAAAATCGAGCAACTGCAGTACAAAGTGCTGTGCGCTTTATAAAATGCATTGTTAAATAAGTATTCGAGAGAGTAATAAATGATTAAATTATTTTTAATGACCGGGAGCTTTTTTTGTATGCTGTCGGTAATGCTAGGGGCGTTTGCCGCCCACGGTTTAAAAAGCCGACTGTCGGAGTACTCATTAGGTGTGTTTAAAACCGCAGCTGAGTACCAAATGGTGCATGGATTAGCGCTTATAGCTGTGGCGGTGTTAATTAAGTGGGGTATTAACCTCAATTGGGCTGGCGGTTTTTTTATTGCGGGCACACTGCTTTTTAGTGGCAGTTTATACTTACTTGCCATAACAGGTATGAAGTGGCTAGGCCCAATAACCCCATTGGGTGGTTTATGCTTTATTATTGGTTGGATTGTTATTTTAGTGCAAGTTGCACGATTTAAGTTTTAAAGGGTTAATATGTCTAGTGTTGTGATTTACTGTCGTAGTGGGTTTGAAAACGATGCCGCTGCTGAAATAACGTTCCACGCTGCCGAGCAAGGTTTTGCCGGTTATGTTAAAGCAAAGCCAAATACCGGTTATGTTATTTATGAGTGTTTTGACGCGCAGCATGGCGACGAAATAATTAAAAAAGTTGATTTTAAAAACATGGTGTTTGCTCGTCAATGGTTTGCTGGTACGCTGATCGAAAACATGCCAGTAGAAGATCGTGTAGGGGCGGTTGTAGAGGCTGCTAAAGATTTTACCTTGTGCTCTGAGCTACGTGTAGAAACCCCCGATACCAACGAAGGCAAAGAGCTTTTAACCTTTTGTAAAAAAATATCAACGCCCCTTAAAAAAGCCCTCGAAAAACGTAATATTGTACTGCGCGAGCCAAAAGCAAACCGCCCAGTAATGCATGTACTGTTTTTAACTAACAACACCGCTTATGTGGGTTACTCGTATAGCTTTAATAACTCGCCATTTTTTATGGGTATTTTACGTTTACGTATGCCAAGTGATGCGCCAAGCCGCTCTACTTTAAAATTAGATGAAGCATTTAATGTGTTTATTCCAGAACAACAACGCGAGTCACGCGTTGCAGCCGGAATGCGCAGTGTTGACTTAGGGGCGTGTCCAGGTGGCTGGACTTATCAGTTAGTGCGCCGTGGTATGTTTGTAAGCGCGATAGATAATGGCCCAATGAACGACGATTTAATGCAAACAGGGCAGGTAAAACATTTTAGGGCCGATGGCTTTAAATATCGCCCAGAAAAACGCAACATTACTTGGTTAGTATGTGACATGGTAGAAAAGCCAACTAAAGTAACCAGCCTAATGATTGACTGGGCAGTAAATGCATATGCTAAAGAGCTTATTTTTAACTTAAAGCTGCCAATGAAAAAACGCTTTGATAGTGTTTACGAGTGCTTAAGCATGATCAGAGCTGAACTAGAAAAATACGGTATAAGCTATGAGTTACAAGCTAAGCATTTATATCATGATCGCGAGGAAGTGACCGTGCATTTAAATGTGACCAAAGTGCCACAAAGCTTGTATAGCTAATGATGAATTAGTAAATAACCAGAGTTAAGGTTAAATAAAAAATGGGTCAAGTGACCTAATGCCAGTCAGTTAACACTGACTGGCTTTTTTTTATAGGGATATTTAGATGGTTTCTTTTTCACACATCGTGGAAAGCTGCGCTCATGACGCCTTGTTGGTAAC